>NZ_JBFULH010000001.1:0-94056 GCF_056400445.1 Pseudomonas sp. P5_B2
CTACGGGGCTCAACTGCCCCCGGCGGATTTCGAGAACAGCAACTGGCATTTGTTCCAGCTGGTGCTGCCGGAGCGCGGGGATGGCCAGCCGGCACGGGCTGCCTTCATGGAGCAGATGCAGGCATTGGGCGTCGGTGTCGGCTATCACTACCCGCCGATTCACCTGCTGAGCCTTTACCGCGAGCGCGGTTTCAAGGAGGGCATGTTCCCGGTTGCCGAGCGGGTCGGCCGCCTGATTGTCTCGTTGCCGATGTTCACGGCCATGAGCAAAGCGGATGTCGAGCGTGCGGTGGCGGCAGTCAAGGCTGTTCTAAAGCCTTGAATCGTTCCTTGTAGGAGCACGGCTTGCCCGCGATGGTGTTTTCGAAGACGCCATCGCGGGCAAGCCAGGCTCCTACAAGAGCAACGTTATTCGCCGATGGCAGCCTTGTAGCCTGCCGCGTCGAGCAGCTTTTCCAGGTCAGCGGTGTTGCTTGGCTTGAGCTTGAAGATCCACGCGCCGTACGGGTCGGTGTTGAGCAGTTCCGGGTTGGCGCTCAATTCTTCGTTGATCGCTATCACTTCACCGGCAATCGGGGAGTAGATATCGGAGGCGGCTTTAACCGACTCAACTACACCGGCTTGATCTTCGGCAGCAAACACATTGCCAACTTCAGTCAGCTCCACGAACACCACATCACCCAGCGCTTCCTGCGCGTGATCGCTGATGCCCACGGTGACGGTGCCGTCGGCTTCCAGGCGGGCCCATTCGTGACTTTCGGCAAAACGCAGGTCGGCAGGAATATCGCTCATGTTCTGTGTCCTCAAGAAAAATGTCAGCGGTTTCAGTCCGCCAAAAAATGTTAGATCAAGGTTTTGCCGTGGCGCACGAAGGTCGGCTTGACCACTCGGACCGGGTACCACTTGCCACGGATTTCCACTTCGGCGCGGTCGGCAGTTGCCATCGGCACGCGCGCCAGTGCTATCGACTTGCTTAGCGTAGGAGAGAAACTACCACTGGTGATCTCCCCTTCGCCAACATTGGCGATGCGGACCACTTGATGAGCGCGCAAAACTCCTCGCTCCTCAAGGACCAACCCCACCAGTTTGTGCTGCACGCCACCGGCCCGTTCGGCTTCCAGGGCCGTACGCCCGATGAACTGGCGAGTGGCCGGTTCCCAGGCAATGCTCCAGGCCATATTGGAGGCCAGCGGCGATACATCCTGATGAATGTCCTGGCCGTACAGGTTCATGCCGGCTTCGACCCGCAAGGTATCCCGCGCACCCAGGCCGATGGGGGAAATACCCGCGCCGACCAGATCGTTGAAAAACCCCGGGGCCTGATCGGCCGGCATGACGATTTCCAGACCGTCTTCGCCGGTGTAACCCGTACGCGCGATGTACCAGTCACCTTCTGGCTGGCCTTCGAACGGCTTGAGTAACTGGATCAGGTTGCTGCGGGCCTGGGACACCAGCTCGCAGATTTTTTGTCTGGCCTGAGGGCCCTGAATGGCCAGCATCGCCAGCTCTGAGCGCTCGTTGAGCTGCACATCGAAACCATCGAGGTGAGCCTGCATCCAGGCGAGATCCTGATTGCGGGTGGAGGCGTTGAAAACCAGGCGATAACCATCGTCGAGGCGATAGACGATCATATCGTCGACGATGCCGCCGCGCTCATTGAGCATGGTGCTGTACAAGGCACGGCCGGGGCTGTGCAGGCGCTCGACATCATTGGCCAGCAAGTGCTGGAGCCAGGCCTTGGCCTGGGGGCCGCTGATATCGATCACGGTCATGTGGGATACATCGAAAACCCCGCAATCGCGGCGCACCTGATGGTGTTCCTCGACCTGCGAGCCGTAATGCAGAGGCATATCCCAACCGCCAAAATCGACCATCTTCGCGCCGAGGGCAAGATGAAGGTCATACAGAGGCGTACGCTGTCCCATGGGTTTCTCCTTCCGGGCGTGGCGAGGGTGCGGACCGGTGCTGCACGGGGTGAAAACCTTGAAGTAGAAGGCTCCCAGCCGATATCAGCTACCGGGTCTTTCAGACGGACCGCACCGAATGCCGCGCATTGTAGCCGCAAGGTGTAGGACTGGCACCTAGCTGTTTCGATGCGCCGATCGTCGAATCAATCCGATGACCGGCAACAGCCCGACCAACACCAGAGTCAGCGCAGGCAAAGATGCCCTCGCCCACTCACCTTCACTGGTCATTTCAAAGATCCGAACGGCCAGCGTGTCCCAGCCAAACGGGCGCATCAGCAGGGTCGCGGGCATTTCCTTGAGCACATCGACAAACACCAGCAACGCGGCGCTCAACGTACCCGGCAACAACAAGGGCAGATACACCTTGAAAAACAGTCGCGGCCCACTGACGCCAAGACTACGTGCTGCTTCGGGCAAAGATGGCCGTATACGCGCCAGGCTGCTTTCCAGTGGCCCGTAAGCCACTGCGATAAAACGCACCAGATAGGCCAGCAACAACGCCGACAGACTGCCCAGCAGCAAGGGTTTGCCGGCGCCACCGAGCCAGCCGGACAACGGGATCACCAGCTCGCGATCCAGGTAACTGAACGCCAACATGATCGACACCGCCAACACCGAGCCCGGTAAAGCGTAGCCGAGATTGGCCAGGCTGATGCCGGAGCGGATCACGCGAGTCGGTGCCAGGCGTCGGGCGAAGGCCAGCACCAAAGCAACGCTGACCGTGATCAATGCCGCCATGCCGCCCAGGTACAAGGTATGAAGGATCAGCCCTGTGTAACGTTCGTCCAGATCCAGTCGTCCGCGCTGCCAGAACCACACCACCAGTTGCAGCACCGGGATGACGAACGCACAGGCAAACACCAAGCCGCACCAACTCATGGCCGCCAGCGCCTTGACCCCGCGCAGGTGATAAAGCGCCTTGACCCGCGGCCGTTCATTACTCGCCCGGTTGGCCCCGCGAGCGCGACGCTCGCCGTACAGCACCACCATCACCACCAACAGCAACAGGCTGGCCAGTTGTGCTGCTGTGGAAAGGCTGAAGAATCCGTACCAGGTTTTGTAGATGGCGGTGGTGAACGTGTCGAAGTTGAACACCGACACCGCACCGAAATCGGCCAGGGTTTCCATCAACGCCAACGCTACGCCCGCGCCGATGGCCGGGCGAGCCATCGGCAAGGCCACTCGCCAGAACGCCTGCCACGGGGATTGACCGAGCACCCGGGCCGCTTCCATCAGGCCTTTGCCCTGAGCGAGGAACGCGGTACGGGCCAGGAGATAGACGTAGGGGTAGAAAACCAACACCAGCACAAGAATGACACCGCCGGTGGAGCGTACGCGCGGCAGCCTCAGGCCGCTGCCAAACCATTCGCGCATCAGTGTTTGCACGGGACCAGCGAAATCGAGCAGGCCGACGAAGACAAAGGCCAGCACGTAGGCCGGAATCGCAAACGGCAGCATCAGCGCCCAGTCCAGCCAGCGCCGACCGGGAAACTCGCAGAGACTGGTGAGCCAGGCAAGGCTGACGCCCAGCAAGGTAACGCCGACACCGACGCCCAGTATCAGGGTCAGCGTATTGCCCAAAAGGCGCGGCATCTGCGTGTCCCAGAGGTGGGACCAGATCTGTTGATCGATGGTTTGCCATGACAGCAGTAAAACGCTGAGGGGCAACAAGACCAGCGCAGCGATGGCGAAGACCAGGGGATACCAGCGGCGTTGGGCGGGGTGGGCCACGGAAAATTCTCAGACGTGTGAATCTAGACATGATTGTGCCCACGCTCTGCGTCACGCTTCGACGCGGAGCGTCGGGGGATGCATTCCCACGCAGCGCGTGGGAACGATCAGCAGCGCGGTCAGTTCCAGCCAGCGCGATCCATCATGCGGATCGCTTCCGCCTGACGCTTGCCGGCCACTTCCACTGGCAGCGTGTCAGCCACGAACTTGCCCCAGGCCGCGACTTCTTCCGAAGGCGCTACCGCCGGGTTGGCCGGGAACTCCTGATTCACGTCGGCGAAGATTTTCTGCGCTTCAGGGGTGGTCATCCATTCCACCAGCGCCTTGGCTGCTTCCGGGTGCGGAGCGTGTTTGGTCAGGCCGATACCTGACAGGTTGACGTGCACACCGCGATCAGCCTGGTTTGGCCAGAACAGCTTCACGCCCAGGTCAGGCTTTTGCTTGTGCAGGCGACCGTAGTAGTAGGTGTTGACGATGCCCACATCGCACTGACCCGCATTGATCGCTTCCAGTACCGCGACGTCATCCGAGAACACGTCGGTGGACAGGTTGCTCACCCAGCCCTTGAGGATCTTCTCGGTTTTTTCGGCGCCGTGGACTTCGATCATGGTGGCCGTCAGGGACTGGTTGTAGACCTTCTTCGCTGTGCGCAGGCACAGGCGCCCTTCCCAGTTCTTGTCGGCCAGTGCTTCGTAAGTGGTCAGTTCGCCCGGCTTCACTCGATCCGTGGAATAAGCGATGGTCCGCGCCCGCAGGCTCAGGCCGGTCCAGGCATGGGAGGACGCGCGGTATTGCTGCGGAATATTGGCATCGACCACTGGGGAAGTGAACGGCTGCAGGATACCCATTTGCTCGGCCTGCCACAGGTTACCGGCATCGACTGTCAGCAGCAGGTCGGCGGTGGCGTTCTCGCCCTCGGCCTTGATCCGCTGCATCAGCGGCGCTTCCTTGTCGGTGATGAACTTCACCTTCACCCCGGTTTTGGCGGTGTAGGCATCGAAGACCGGTTTGATCAGCTCGTCGATACGCGAGGAGTAAACCACCACCTCGTCAGCGGCCTGGGCGGCGGTGCTGCCAATCAGGGTCAGGGCGAGTGCGGCCAGTAGACACTTCGGTAACATGGGAGCGATCTCTCGATGAAAAAGTGAGGACAAATGATAAGGAATCACATTTGGCATCTCAATCGATCAGTTTGTGGAGGAGTTACCAGATGTTGCATCACCGCTGGTACGGGCTATTGTGGCGAGGGGGCTTGCCCCCGTTGGGCTGCGAAGCAGCCCCAGCAATCCTTAAATCTAAAATGAGTCAACCGAATTGCGACCGCTTCGCGCTCGAACGGGGCGATGCGGCGTTCCGACAAGCCCCCTCACCACAGGGCCATGTTCGCTTCAGGCCTTGGCTAGAGCCGGCAAATCTCCAGTCAGTCCAAGCGCCTCACGCACAAACAACGCCTTGGCCTCAGGCATCTGTTCAACCATCTTCAACCCGGCATTGCGCAACCAGCGCACCGGCAGCGGATCTGCCTGAAACAACCGCTCAAACCCTTCCATCGCCGCCATCAACGCCAGGTTGTGGGGCATGCGCCGCCGCTCGTAACGGCTCAGCACTTTGACATCTGCCAAGCGCTCGCCACGTTCCGCCGCTTGCAGCAACACTTCGGCCAGCACAGCGGCATCCAGGAAGCCAAGGTTCACACCCTGCCCGGCCAGCGGGTGAATGGTGTGCGCCGCGTCGCCGATCAGTGCCAGGCCTTCGGCCACATAACGCTTGGCGTGACGCTGACGAAGCGGCACACACAAACGCGGGTCAGCACTGATCACGGTGCCAAGTCGGCCTTCAAAGGCGCGCTCAAGCTCTCGGCAGAAGCCGTCGTCGTCCAGCGCCATCAGGCGTTCGGCTTCACTCGGCGTGGTTGACCAGACGATCGAACACCAATCCTGCTGGCCATCACGCTCCAGTGGCAAAAACGCCAGCGGACCGTTGTCGGTGAAGCGCTGCCAGGCGGTCATTTGATGCGGTTTGGAGCTGCGCACACTGGTGACAATCGCGTGGTGCATATAGTCCCACTCGCGCGTCGCCATGCCGGTCAGGCGCCGAACGGCCGAGTTGGCACCGTCCGCCGCAATTACCAATGGTGCGCGCAACGTACGGCCGTCGGCCAGGGTCAGCAGCCAGTCATCACCCGAGCGGCGCATCTGTTCCAAACGCGCATTGGCCAGCATCCCGAGGTCGCAGTCGTAAAGGCGGTCGAGCAAGGCGTCCTGAACCACACGGTTCTCGACGATGTGCCCCAGCACCTCGGCATGCACACTGGCAGCCGAGAAATGGATCTGCCCGGTGCCGCTGCCGTCCCAGACGTGCATGTCGGTGTAAGGACTGCTGCGTCGCTTGACGATGCCGTCCCACACACCCAGGCGTTCGAGAATCCGCTGGCTGGCAGCCGACAAGGCGCTCACCCGCGGTTCGAACGGCGCCTGGCCATCGAAGGGTTTGACGCTCAGGGGGCTGCCGTCCAACAACAGGACTTCCAGCCCGCTGTCCTGCAACGCCAGCGCCAAGGCGCTGCCGACCATTCCGGCCCCGACAATCAGCAGATCTGCGCGCATGTCCATGCTTTAAGCCTGTCTCGCTTGCGGCTTGAGCCGCACGTAAAGGGTTTTTTCGACCCGCGCCACCAAGGTGCCGGCGCCGTCGTGAATATCGACCTGCAATTGCGGCAGGTATTTTTCGCCATCGGCGGTTTGCCGACGGATCTCGTCGAGCAAGGTCTCGTCGATCCGGAAGTTGGCGAAAACCGGGCCTTTGCCTGGCGAAATGAAATCGATGTCGGCAGCTTTGTCCCAGACGATGTACTGGCGCCCGAGGTTTTCCATCAGCATCAGCATGTAGAACGGATCGACCATCGAATACAGGCTGCCGCCAAACTGGGTGCCCACGTAATTACGGTTGTACCAGCTCAGGCCCATAGACACCGTGATGTCCCGAAAGTCATCGCTGATGTGCCGCACCCGAACCCCGGCGCCCAGGTACGGCGGGTAAAAGGACATGAAACAACGCATCAACCGCGCCTTGCCGAAGGTGTTCGTTAGCCACTTAAGCATCGGGACGCGTACCCAACCCCATTGCCTGCCGGGCAAACCAGCGTTTGGCCGGCGGCAGCAGATCGAGACCGAGCAAGCCGAGGTTGCGCCCCAGCGACACCAGCGGCTGGGTGCTGCCGAACAAGCGGGTGACCTGATCGGAGAAGCCCACGGTCAGGTTCTGATCCAGACGCTGGCGCTCGCGATAAGCCTGCAAGGTGGCAAAATCCCCCGGCCCGGTCTCGCTAGACAGCAAAGCATCGGCCAAGGCCTGAGCATCGCGCAGCGACAGGTTGAAACCCTGTCCGGCAATCGGGTGCAAGCTGTGGGCCGYATTGCCGAGAATTGCCAGATGCGGACGCACCTGCTCTTCGGCTTCGATCAGCGTCAGCGGGTAAAGATGCCGTGCGCCGACCTGCTTGAGGGTACCGAGGCGATAACCGAACGCCCCCTGCAACTCGCTGAGAAAACTTTTTTCATCGAGCGCCGCCAGCCGTTGTGCGTCCATGCCCAGACGGGTCCAGACCAACGCGCAGCGGTTTTCCGGCAGCGGTAGCAAAGCCATCGGGCCGTCGTCGGTGAAACGCTCGAAGGCCATACCGTTGTGCGCTTCGCTCGGGGTGATGTTGGCGATCAGCGCGCTCTGGTTATACGGACGCTTCTTGATGCCGATCCCCAGTTGCTCGCGCAGGCCCGAACGGCCGCCATCGGCGAGCACCGCAAGGTCGCATTCCAGGGTGGTTTCATCACTGAGGGTCAGGCGATAGCCGTCGGTCAGCGGTTCCATGCGCGTGACTTCCGCCGGGCAACGCCAAGTGACCACGTCCTTGTCCAGACCTTGCCAGAGGCATTGGCCGAGCCAGGCGTTTTCCACCACATAACCCAGCGCCGGAACGCCTTCTTCCATCGCCGATAACCGAGCGGTGGAAAAACGTCCTCGGTCGGACACATGAATCTGCTTGATCGGCTCGGCGCGGCGGGAGATTTCCTGCCACACGCCCAACCGTTGATAAATCTGTTTGGCGCCATAGGACAGCGCCGAGGAGCGAGCGTCGTAGCTCGGCTGATAGGTATCGCCCGGGGCGAATGGCTCGATCAGGACGATTTTCCAGCCGCGCACCTTGGCCCCGGCCTGCAACGCCAACGCAAGACTGGCGCCGACCAGGCCGCCACCAATGATTGCCAGATTGACCCGGCTCATGCGGCTTGCGTCCGTGCTTGCGCCATCAAGGCTTCGATGTCGGCGACCGTTTTCGGCACGTCGTTGGTCAAAATTTCACAACCGGTTTTGGTCACCACCACGTCGTCCTCAATGCGCACGCCAATGCCGCGCCATTTCTTCGCCACGTTTTGGTTGTCCAGGGAAATATAGATCCCCGGCTCCACCGTCAGCGCCATGCCAACTTCCAGCACACGCCATTCGCCACCGACCTTGTACTCACCGACATCATGCACATCCATCCCGAGCCAGTGACCGGCGCGGTGCATGTAAAAAGCTTTATAGGCTTCGCTGGCGATCAATTCGTCGACGTCGCCCAGCAACAGGCCCAGCTTCACCAGCCCGGCAGTTATGACTTTAACCGTGGCTTCGTGGGCCTGATTCCAGTGTTTGTTCGGGGCGATTTCGGCGAAGGCGGCTTCTTGCGAGGCCAGCACCAACTCGTAGATCGCTTTCTGTTCCGGTGAATATTTGCCGTTGACTGGCCAGGTACGGGTGATGTCGCTGGCATAGCAGTCAATCTCGCAACCGGCGTCGATCAGCACCAGGTCACCATCCTTGAGCACCGCGTCATTCTGCTGGTAATGCAGGATGCAGCTGTTGCGTCCCGCGGCAACGATTGACCCGTAGGCCGGCATCTTCGCCCCGCCCTTGCGGAACTCGTAATCGAGCTCGGCTTCAAGGCTGAACTCGTGCAGTCCGGCGCGGCTGGCCTGCATCGCGCGGATGTGCGCCCGGGCGGAAATCCGTGCGGCTTCACGCATCACCTTCACTTCTGCCGCCGACTTATACAGGCGCATGTCGTGAAGCAGATGATCCAGGGCAACATATTCGTTCGGCGGCTGGGCGCCGAGGTGCGCTTTAGAGCGGATCACGTTGATCCAGTCCATCAGGTGCCGGTCGAATTCGGGGTTGCTGCCCATGGCCGAATAGACCCGGTCGCGCCCTTCGATCAGGCCCGGCAGGATGTCGTCGATGTCGGTGATGGGGAAAGCGTCGTCGGCACCAAAGTCGCGAATCGCGCCTTCCTGGCCAGCGCGCAGACCGTCCCACAACTCTCGCTCGGCGTTGCGCTCACGGCAGAACAGGATGTATTCGCCATGCGCGCGCCCCGGCATCAACACGAGAACTGCCTGAGGCTCGGGGAAACCGCTGAGGTATTGGAAATCGCTGTCCTGACGATAAACGTGCTCGACGTCGCGGTTGCGAATGGCCACTGCGGCGGCGGGCAGGATCGCGATGCTGTTGGGTTCCATCTGCGCCATCAAGGCCTTGCGGCGACGGCTGTATTCCGATTTCGGGATATGAATCATGGGCAGATGGCTTTTCCTGGCTCGCGATTAGTGCAACGACGGTTTGGCGGCTGGCGGCATGTCCGCTTTTTTGGTTTCGGAGAACAGCAGCAGTGGAGCCACACGCAGGTACTCCATGACTTCCATGTAATCGCTTTCGCCGTCTTCGGACTCTTCCAGGGCATCTTGCACCTGAGAAATGGCGGCCAGGTCCTGCAACACTTCGGTGGCCTCGGCGCTGAGCATGCTGCTATCCCGGCAGTTCAAGCCGAAGCCGCTGAGGAAACCCTGRCACCATTGGCCCAGCGCGATAGCACGGTCAGCCAGCGGTGCGTCGTCGGTCGGCAGCAGCAGAACGACGGTCACGTCGTCGCCGGTGAGCTCGCCCTTGACCATCGCCTGCAAGCCGATCAAGGCGTTGCGGACGTTGTCCTGCGGTTCGCTTTCCAGCAGTTCGGCGGCATCGATCAACCACTCTTCGGCATCGAAGCCGGCACCGGCGCAACTGCGGCCGAGCAACAGGCCATGCAGTTCGGCAGGCGAGACATTATGACCGCTGGAAGTCAGCAGGGTGGCGAAGGCTTGGTACGGGGAATTCTGAATGGTCATGGGCAGCTAGGCGCCAGACGGCGCTATGTCTAGAATGAAGGCCTTGTATCCTACATCGACAGACTCGCCAAGACTATTAAAGGCTGTCCGCCAGTTACCACCCATCAGACTCTCTATGTGGACACTATGGACGACACCGACCTGCAAGCGCTGATGGCTAGACTCGAACTGCTAATTAGCCGAGTCGAGCAACTAAAGAGTCAAAATGGACTCTTACTAGCTCAGGAAAAGACCTGGCGCGAGGAACGCGCGCACCTCATTGAAAAAAACGAAATCGCCCGGCGTAAGGTTGAATCGATGATTTCGCGCCTCAAAGCCCTGGAGCAAGACTCATGAGTTCAAGCAATAGCGTTACCGTGCAGATCCTCGACAAAGAATATTCGATCATTTGCCCGCAGGAAGAGCGCAGCAATCTGGTGAGCGCCGCCCGTTATCTGGACGGCAAAATGCGTGAAATCCGCAGTAGCGGCAAAGTCATCGGCGCCGACCGCATTGCCGTAATGGCGGCGCTGAACATCACGCACGACCTGCTGCACAAGGAAGAAAGGCCGGACGTACAGGCCAACGGCTCGACCCGCGAACAGGTTCGCGACCTGCTGGACCGCGTCGATCTAGTGCTCGCCACCGATCCGGATGTCACCAAGGGCTGATTCGTGGAACCGCTTGGGTTATACTCGCATCACTCCCTGGGGTGCTTGCCAGTTGACCACGTCCCTGAGCCGATTCGCACTACCCTGGAGGCTGCACGTTGGGCTGGTGTGCATGTCCGCTAGACGGAAAGCCTTAAAGCCTACTGCATCTTCCACCTTGAACTTTCGGGTTCAAGGGCTAAGTCAGCAGCGGTTCATCCGGGGAGCCTGATTCCAATCCGATGCCGGTTTAATTACCGGCATCGGCTTTTTTACGGGTACGCTTTGCGTACTTGTCCTGTCGAAGCCTGAATCCATGACCGAACCTGCGCTGCTTCCCCGCCCGCAACTTCGACGCATGCTGCGCAAGGCCCGCCGCGCACTGACCTCCAGTCAGCAGCGCCAGGCTTCTCGCGGGTTGTACAGGCAACTGGCCCAACAGCCGCTGTTTCGCCGTGCCAAACACATATCCCTGTACTTGCCGACCGACGGTGAAATCGACCCGCGCGTATTGCTGCGAGCCGCTCAACGTCGGGGCAAGGCGACATATCTGCCGGTGCTCAGTGCCTGGCCGCGAACCAAAATGGTATTCCAGCGAATTCGCCCAGGCGAAAAACTCCAACCCAACCGTTTCCGTATTCTCGAACCCCGAGCCAACCTTGCTCGACAGCGCAAGGTTTGGACGCTGGATCTCGTGCTCTTGCCATTGGTTGGATTTGACGATGTCGGCGGGCGGCTTGGAATGGGCGGCGGCTTCTACGACCGAAGCCTGGCCTATCTGGCGCGCCGCAAAACATGGCGCAAGCCGACGCTGCTGGGGCTGGCCCATGAATGTCAGAAAGTCGAACGATTGGCTCAGGCGAGCTGGGATGTGCCGCTGCAAGGAACGGTGACAGACAAGGCGTGGTATTTCGCAGACTAGACGCCACTGCAATCAGCGGCGTCCAAAAGACAGGTTTAGCGCATGAAGGGCGACGGCTGTTGTTGCTGGGCGATTTCGATCGGAGCGTCAGTCTTGTTGTTCCACAGACTTTGGGCATAACCAGTGGTTACGACACCGAGGCCGAACAAAATAACCAATATCCAGAGTAAATCCGGTTTGCGTTTCATCGATTGCCCCCAAGGCACATCAACACGATGACAGCAGCGGTTCCGTTGTAGGTGTAGGCCGTGCAGCAGCGTCAAGCTAAGAAGGCCGGCATTTTGCGACAACGAGAACTGACACGCAAACGCTGGCGTCAACCGACTGTCGGTTTGTCATAAAATGGCCTCACAATCTCTCCGCCCAATTCGCAAGGAGCAAAAACCATGGCCTATTGGCTGATGAAATCCGAGCCCGACGAACTCTCGATCAAAGGTCTGGAGAAGCTTGGCCGAGCGCGCTGGGACGGGGTTCGCAACTATCAGGCGCGTAACTTTTTGCGGTCCATGGCGGTGGGTGACGAGTTTTTCTTCTATCACTCCAGCTGCCCGGAGCCGGGAATTGCCGGGATTGGAAAAATTGTTGAAGCGGCGTACCCGGACCCGACGGCGCTGGAGCCGGAGAGTCATTACTACGATCCGAAGGCCACCGCCGAGAAAAACGCCTGGAGCGCGATCGATGTGGCGCATGTCGAGACGTTTGCCAAAGTGTTGAAGCTGGATTATTTGAAGCAGCAGACCGCGTTGGCGGAGATGCCGTTGGTGCAAAAGGGTTCGAGATTGTCGGTGATGCCGGTTACGGCGGAGCAGTGGGCGGTGGTTATCGCACTTAAGCCTTGAGCCAAGCGGTGCTTGAAAGACCGCCTTCGCGAGCAAGCCCGCTCCCACATTTGATCGCGGTCTAATGTGGGAGCGGGCTTGCTCGCGAAGGGGCCATTGCGGCCAACAAAAATCTTATTGAATGATGAGGTTGTTGAACAACAAATCCTCAACCACCGGCTTGCCGGTTTCGTCGTTCATCACCTGCTGAGTCTGTTTCAGGGCTTCCTGCCGCAGCTTTTCCTTGGCTTCAACGTTGCTCATCGTCTCGGTCGTCTGCTGAGCAAACAACGCCACCAGCTGATTACGAATCAGCGGCTCGTTGGCTTTCACCGCTTTGGCGGCATCCTCACCGGTCACGCGCAAGGCCACATCAGCCTTGTACACCTTGAGCTTGGGCGTACCGTCAAGCCCGTAGTTGCCCACGAATGGTGGGCTGAGGGTGATGTAATTGACCTTCGGAGCTTCACCTTCTTTGGCTTCTTCGGCCATCGCTGCCACAGGCAGAGACAGGGCGGCCAACAACATGATCCACGCTTTCACAATTCGCTCCTTATCCGGTTTGCGGGCTAGCATAACGACCCGCCGCTCAAGCACAAGCTTATGGCTGACTATCAGGGTCGGGCATGCTCGTTGACCCATTGACTCACACACTTACA
The DNA here is from genome assembly GCF_056400445.1 of Pseudomonas sp. P5_B2. Lineage (NCBI taxonomy): Bacteria > Pseudomonadati > Pseudomonadota > Gammaproteobacteria > Pseudomonadales > Pseudomonadaceae > Pseudomonas > Pseudomonas sp. P5_B2. Next base: position 12,927 of record NZ_JBFULH010000001.1, read on the forward strand.
CTTATCGGCCATCACTCCCAAAGGAATAGCCCTGATGAAAGCCGTGCTGTGCAAAGCCTTCGGCCCTGCCGAATCGCTGGTGCTGGAAGACGTCGCCAGCCCTGTCGCCAAGAAGAATGAAATCCTGCTGGACGTGCACGCCGCCGGGGTCAATTTCCCGGACACGCTGATCATCGAGGGCAAGTACCAGTTCAAACCGCCCTTCCCGTTTTCACCGGGCGGTGAAGCGGCCGGCGTGGTCAGTGCAGTGGGTGAAAAAGTCAGCCACCTCAAGGTCGGTGATCGAGTCATGGCGCTGACCGGCTGGGGCAGCTTCGCCGAACAGGTCGCTGTGCCGGGTTACAACGTGCTGCCGATCCCACCGTCGATGGACTTCAACACCGCCGCCGCTTTCAGCATGACCTACGGCACCTCGATGCATGCCCTCAAGCAACGCGCCAATCTGCAACCCGGCGAAACCCTGCTGGTGCTTGGGGCTTCCGGCGGTGTGGGGCTGGCCGCTGTGGAAATCGGCAAAGCCATGGGTGCCCGCGTGATCGCCGCCGCCAGCAGCGCCGAAAAACTTGCGGTGGCCAAGGCTGCCGGTGCCGATGAACTGATCAACTACAGCGAAGCCAGCCTCAAGGAGGAGATCAAACGCCTCACCGACGGCCAGGGCGCCGACGTGATCTACGACCCGGTCGGCGGCGACCTGTTTGACCAGGCCGTGCGCGCCATCGCCTGGAACGGCCGCCTGCTGGTGGTCGGCTTCGCCAGCGGACGCATTCCGGAATTTCCCGTGAACCTGGCGCTGCTCAAAGGTGCCGCCGTGGTCGGCGTGTTCTGGGGTTCTTTTGCCCAACGCCAGCCTCAGGACAACGCGGCGAATTTCCAGCAGTTGTTTGGCTGGTTTGCCGAGGGCAAATTGAAGCCGTTAGTGTCGCAGGTGTATCCGTTGAGCAATGCGGCACAGGCGATCAATGATCTTGGCCAGCGCAAGGCGGTCGGAAAAGTGGTGGTTCAGGTTCGCTGAGCCTGAAAATGCGGTCTGAATTATCCAGACCGCATTTTTACTGGTAGCCGCTTGTTTGCGGGCTATGGCGTTTTGGAGCCTCACACAAACCGCCCGTCAGACCCGCGAAGCAGCGATTGCCTGATCGGACGTTGATTTGCAGCGTTTGAGGCGCGCCTCCAGATTTCGGTCCGGCATGGCGTGGGTACGCAGGGCATGCGCCGTCTGCTCGACATAATCGCGAGTGGTGCCATACCGCCCGCAAGCGCTTTCGAACACTTGGCTCAGCACATGATCCGGCAAGTTGCCGGCATAGCTGGGCAGGTGCCGCTCCAAAACAAATCCCAATGCCTGAACCTGATTTCCGTCTTCGAGACGGCAGTTGAGCCAGTGTGGGCGATAGGAGGGGACTGGCATTTCGCGCTGCCACAGTGCGTAAAGCGAGGCTTCGAGTTGTTCTTCGGGCAAACGATAAGCGAAGCCGCTGCAAGAGCCACCACGATCCAGGCCAAACACCAGGCCAGGCATTTCCGGTGTGCCGCGATGTTCGTGAGACCACAGGTACAAACCCCGATGGTAACCATGCACCCGCCCGCGAACGCGCTCCACCGCGGTGCACTCTGGACGCCAGATCAATGAACCGTAAGCGAACAACCAGACAGGCCCGCCCTTGTGGCGCGCCATGGTCGACTGCATCGAGCCGAGCAACTGCTCGTGCGTAAGCTGCGGGCCCAAGTCGAGCCGTGGAGGGTAAGCCGGATTCAGAAAAGCCGATTCAATGGCGCTCATGGCGATTAGCGTTCAGCTCCCCGCGGGTAATGAATTACTTAATAGAACGCACCGCTGTAACAATAAGGCACATAAGTTTTAAGGCAATTTAGATGCCATGGCACGGTTATTAAATGATTGCCTTAACCAGATATAACCTACCGGCATTTATATAATTTTATAAATACCGATCGGCTATATGATGAGTTATATCGAATAAGACTGCGGATCAAGATCGAGGATCAAGATCGAGGCGCGTACGCAAACACGTCGGCGCGCATTTGATGCGCATCCATCCCCGCTTCCACCAGCGCATCCAGCGTGCCGTAGACCATGGCCGGTGAGCCGCTGGCGTAGACATGCAAGGGTTTCAGATCCGGGAAATCCTCACACACCGCCTCGTGCAACATCCCGCACCGCCCTCCCCAACCGCACTGATCACTGACGACCTTGTGCAGGAACAGATTGGGCAGTTTCAGCCATTCATCCCAATGCTCTATCTGGTAAAAGTCTTCAGGACGACGCACGCCCCAGTACAAATGAACCGGATATTTGAAGCCAGTGGCGCGGCAGTGCTCGATCAGGCTATGGATCTGGCCCATGCCGGTGCCTGCGGCGATCAACACTAACGGGCCGTCTGGCAATTCCGCCAGATGCGTATCGCCAAATGGCAGCTCGACTCGCACCATCGGATTGCGCTGAAGCTGGCTGACCAGGTTTAACGCACTGCTTTCGCGCGCCAAAACATGAATTTCAAGATCACGCCCGCCATGGGGTGCCGACGCCAGGGAGAATGCGGATTTTTCGCCGCTTTCACGCTCGATCATCAGGTACTGGCCCGCGTGATAACGCGGTGCTTTACCGGCCGGCGCGCGCAGACGCACGCGCCAGGTGTCGCCGCCGACGTCCCTGCATTCAATGACCTGACACGACACGCTGCGCACCGGCAGTTCTCCCAGCGCGAGCACGCCATCCCACAGCACGATGCAGTCTTCCAGCGGCTCTGCTATGCAAGTGTAGAACTCGCCGTGGTCGCGCACATTGCCGGCTTGTTCGACCCGCCCTTCCACCAGCAACGCCGCGCACACATGGCAATTGCCGTTGCGGCAGCTTTGCGGGCATTCATAGCCCAGGCGCCGCGCACCATCAAGAATCCGCTCGCCGGGCAGAATATCAAGCACTGCTCCGGAGGGCTGCAAGGTTACACGCATCAATCTATTCCTAACTGATTCCAGATGGCATCGATCCGTTGGGTCACGGCGTCGTCCTTGACGATCACCCGGCCCCACTCGCGAGTGGTTTCGCCCGGCCATTTATGCGTGGCATCGAGCCCCATTTTCGACCCCAGGCCGGACACCGGCGAGGCGAAGTCGAGGTAGTCGATCGGCGTGTTGTCGATCATCACCGTGTCGCGCTTGGGGTCCATGCGCGTGGTGATGGCCCAGATCACGTCGTTCCAGTCCCGCGCGTTGATGTCGTCATCAGTGACAATAACGAACTTGGTGTACATGAACTGTCGCAAAAACGACCAGACACCGAGCATTACCCGCTTGGCGTGGCCCGGATACGACTTCTTCATGGTCACGATGGCCATGCGGTACGAACAGCCTTCCGGCGGCAGGTAGAAGTCGGTGATTTCCGGAAACTGCTTCTGCAGGATCGGCACAAACACTTCGTTCAGCGCCACGCCAAGAATCGCCGGCTCATCCGGCGGACGACCGGTGTACGTACTATGGTAGATCGGCTTGATCCGGTGGGTGATGCGTTCGACGGTGAACACCGGGAAGCTATCGACTTCGTTGTAGTAACCGGTGTGGTCGCCATACGGACCTTCGTCGGCCATTTCACCCGGATGGATCACGCCTTCAAGGATGATCTCGGCAGTGGCAGGGACTTGCAAGTCATTGCCACGGCATTTCACCAACTCGGTGCGATTGCCGCGCAGCAGACCGGCGAACGCATATTCGGAGAGGCTGTCCGGTACCGGCGTTACGGCACCGAGAATGGTCGCCGGGTCAGCACCCAACGCCACGGACACCGGGAATGGCTGGCCAGGGTGCTTCTCGCACCACTCGCGATAATCCAGCGCGCCGCCACGGTGGCTCAACCAGCGCATGATGACCTTGTTGCGGCCAATCACTTGCTGGCGGTAGATACCGAGATTCTGGCGATCCTTGTTCGGACCCTTGGTGACGGTCAGGCCCCAAGTGATCAGCGGACCGACATCGCCCGGCCAGCAGGTTTGTACGGGGAGCATCGCCAGATCGACGTCATCGCCTTCGATGACTACTTCCTGGCACACCGCGTCTTTGACGACTTTCGGCGCCATGGCGATGATCTTGCGGAAAATCGGTAACTTCGACCAAGCGTCTTTCAAGCCCTTCGGAGGCTCGGGCTCTTTGAGAAAGGCCAGCAGCTTGCCGATTTCGCGCAGTTCACTGACCGCCTCGGCGCCCATGCCCATAGCGACCCGCTCGGGAGTGCCGAACAGGTTGCCAAGTACCGGAATATCGTAGCCGGTAGGGTTTTCGAACAGCAGCGCCGGGCCTTTCGCCCGCAGAGTGCGATCACAGACTTCGGTCATCTCCAGAACTGGAGAGACGGGGATCTGGATGCGTTTCAACTCTCCGCGCTGCTCAAGCTGCTGCACGAAATCCCGAAGATCCTTGAATTTCATTGACGGTGGCACCCCTAAAATAGGCGTACATCCTACCTGCTCTGCCGGCTGCTGGCAGCTTATCGCTGCTTACCTGGCTGCATTTGGGTCGCCATTGCCCAGAGTTGCCCGTGCGTGCAAGCGCTCGAACAATGGCTCAAGCACCGGCGCGATGAACCGAGCACCGACTTCGGACAAGTGATTGTCGTCGACGTACATCGAATGACCATCGAGTTCGGTGCGGCAAAGCCCTTCGTCATCGCACAGCAGCGGAGACGGATCGACAACAGTCACCCCGGAATCGGCTGTCGCAATTTCTGCGAACAACTGGGTGATGAAGACCTGGCGCTTGAAGTGTTCGGCCACCGCCAGTCCCACGTTATCGGTTGGACGATTCATCATCGCCAAGCGGCTGAGCCGGTAAGGTGGGCTGAACGGTTGCAGCGGCACTTCCTTGACCAGCCAGACGCGATGGCCGCCGGCGCGCAGTTGCCGGACGGTTGCCTGTAATCCCTCGGTCAGCTGTTGCTCGGCGTTCGCCCGGTCATAACGACCAAGGGAATCGCGCAACACATGCCCAAGGTCACCGTTCGCATCGCCATAGAGATACAGGCTCCAGTGCGCGACCAACACCACATCGCCCACCGACTGCGTCTTCATGGCCTGCTCGACCCGGCGATTGAACCGCGCACACTGCGGATCGTGTTCCAGCCCTTCAACCGGAATGCAGCCCGTAGAACTGGCCAGTATCACGCTGACACCGTACTTTTGCGCACCGTCGTCGAATACCGGAATCAACGCCGTGGCATGACTATCGCCCCAGACCAGCGCCTTTGAAACGTTCGGCACTGGCATTCCGTAATGACAAAAGAGCTTGTCGTCCGGAGTTTGATCATTGGCCACGCAACGCATCAGTTCCGGGCGCCACTCTTTCCCTTTGGCATACTGCAAGGCTTGATCGGACAGGCGCGAGGGTAAACCATCTGTCCAGCGCAACGCTTGGCCGGCCAGCCCCAACACCAACACACCCACCCCCGCCGCGAGCAGAATCTGCCTACGCCCCGCCAACAGCCGGCGCTCGCGCAACGGCGTCTCGACGAATCGCCAAGACAGGTAACCCAGCACCAGGCTGAGCAGTATCAATCCTGAGATATCGAACGGGCCGAGCTCATCGACGMTGGCATAACTGGCGAATACAAAGACCGGCCAGTGCCACAGATACCAAGAATAAGAAATCAACCCGAGCCCGACCAGCACACGGCTGGCCAGCAAGCGACCGACCAGGGTTGGCCGATGGCCGTTGGCCAGGATCAGCGCGACCACACCCAGGGTCGGCAGCAATGCGGCTACACCAGGGAACGGCGTGCTTTTGTCATAGCAGAACATGGCCGTCAGAATCAGTCCGGCTCCGGTCAGGCTCACCAGCTGCGCCGCAATGGGTGTCAGACGCCAGCCAGTTCGCGGCGCGATCGCCAGCATGGCGCCGGCCAACAGCTCCCAGGCCCGCATCGGTAACAGAAAAAAGGCTTTTTCAGGGTGGTGAGCAACGGCCCAGACGCTGAGCCCGAATGACACCAGCAACACACCAAACAGTGCCARGCGCCAATGTTTCAGGCGACTCGACGGCACTGTCAGCAGCAGCGGAAAGACAATATAAAACTGTTCTTCAACCGCCAGCGACCACGTATGCAGCAAAGGCTTGAGATCGGAGGCGACGTCAAAATAGCCGTCCTGACGCATAAACAGGATGTTGGAAACGAACATCACCTGATAGCGCACCGAGCGGCCCAGCTCTTCGTAATCTGCGGGCGCCAGCAGGAACCAGCCCACCACCAACACAGCGACAATCATCACAAACAGCGCTGGCAGAATCCGCCGGGCACGGCGGGCCCAGAAATCGACAAAGCTGAAATGCCCGGCCTGCCGTTGATTCCAGATGATCGAGGTGATCAGGAAGCCGGAAATCACGAAAAAAATGTCCACGCCGACGAAGCCGCCGGTGAAGCCAGGAACACCAAAATGGAACAACACCACCGCAATCACCGCGATTGCGCGTAAGCCGTCGATGTCCCTTCGATAAGCAAGCGTGCTCATAAACAGGAATGCCAGTCAGTTGAAGTTGTTTGGGTCGCATGCCCAATTCGCTTCTGTACTGACAAACCGTAGTCGAAAACCTCCCTTTTTTTGCAAAAAAAATGGCGCCCCGAAGGACGCCATTTTCTAGCGGTTAAAACCGTCTTACTTACGCTTCATCGACAAGAAGAACTCGTCGTTGGTCTTGGTCGTTTTCAGCTTGTCGACCAGGAACTCGATGGCAGCGATCTCGTCCATCGGGTGCAGCAGCTTGCGCAGGATCCACATGCGCTGCAACTCGTCGTCGGCTGTCAGCAACTCTTCGCGGCGGGTGCCGGAACGGTTGATGTTGATGGCCGGGAAGACGCGTTTTTCAGCGATACGACGGTCCAGAGGCAGTTCCATGTTGCCGGTGCCTTTGAATTCTTCGTAGATCACTTCGTCCATCTTCGAGCCGGTTTCAACCAGCGCGGTGGCGATAATGGTCAGCGAACCGCCTTCTTCGATGTTCCGCGCTGCGCCGAAGAAACGTTTCGGTTTCTCCAGGGCGTGCGCATCGACACCACCGGTCAGTACCTTGCCGGAGCTCGGGATCACGGTGTTGTAGGCACGGGCAAGACGGGTGATGGAGTCGAGCAGGATCACCACGTCTTTCTTGTGTTCTACCAGGCGCTTGGCCTTCTCGATCACCATTTCGGCAACCTGCACGTGGCGGGTTGGCGGCTCGTCGAACGTCGAGGCAACCACTTCGCCGCGCACGGTGCGCTGCATTTCGGTTACTTCTTCCGGACGTTCATCGATCAGCAGCACGATCAGATGAACTTCAGGATTGTTACGGGCGATGTTCGCTGCAATGTTCTGCAGCATGATGGTCTTACCGGCTTTCGGCGGTGCAACGATCAGACCGCGCTGGCCTTTGCCGATCGGGGCGCACAGGTCGATGACGCGACCGGTCAAGTCTTCGGTGGAACCGTTACCGGCTTCCATCTTCATGCGCACAGTCGGGAACAGCGGGGTCAGGTTCTCGAAGAGAATCTTGTTTTTCGCGTTCTCGGGACGATCGTAGTTGATCGTATCAACCTTGAGCAGCGCGAAATAACGCTCGCCTTCCTTTGGAGGGCGGATCTTGCCAACGATGGTGTCACCGGTGCGCAAGTTAAAGCGACGGATCTGGCTTGGCGAGACATAGATATCGTCCGGGCCGGCCAGATAGGAAGCGTCAGCGGAGCGCAGGAAGCCGAAGCCGTCCTGGAGAATCTCCAGCACGCCATCACCGGAGATTTCCTCGCCGCTTTTAGCGTGCTTTTTGAGCAGGGAGAAAATCACGTCCTGCTTGCGCGAACGGGCCATATTTTCTATGCCCATCTGTTCGGCCAATTCGAGCAGTTCGGTAATCGGCTTTTGCTTGAGTTCAGTCAGATTCATATAGGAATGACGTAATCATTTATGGAGGGGGGAAATTAAGCTTTTGGCTTAATGAGGCCGCGCCGCAGAGAAGGCGACAGGATCGCGTACTTATTCGAAAAGGAGTGCGTCGGCGACGGCTAGCAGGGGGCAATGGAGAAACCAGTGCGGGGCCGAATGTAACACCTGAATTTCGGAGCGTCTAGCCCTGAATAACGAAAAGGCCCCGCAATGCGCGGGGCCTTTTTGATGACGCTTGAATCAACGCTTAGATGTTGGCGTCGAGGAAAGCAGCCAGCTGCGACTTGGACAGTGCGCCGACCTTGGTCGCTTCAACGTTGCCGTTCTTGAACAGCATCAGCGTCGGGATACCACGCACGCCATGCTTGGCCGGGGTTTCCTGGTTTTCGTCGATGTTCAGTTTGGCAACGGTCAGCTTGCCTTTGTAGGTTTCAGCAATTTCGTCCAGAACAGGAGCGATCATTTTGCAAGGGCCGCACCATTCAGCCCAGTAGTCGACCAGTACAGCGCCTTCGGCCTTGAGGACGTCGACGTCGAAGCTAGCGTCGGTGACGTGTTTAATAAGATCGCTGCTCATGGAAGTCTCCAGGTTGTAAGCAAAAAAACGTGGCCCATCATAGCCGCCCTTCCTTCGTTCAGGAAGGTGCAGATGATTGAGTCTCGCTATGGTGGTCCATGAGTTTGGGTATAGCCCAAGTCAGGTGGTGGCGGGAGCGACGAAGGCAATTCCTGTACGCATTGCCGCGTTTCGTACATGTTCGTGCATAGCTTTCTGCGCAGCGCCGGATGCCCGCCGGGTCAGCGCACGAAGGATTTTGCGGTGTTCCTGCCAGGTTTCCATGGCCCGCTCAGACCGGATGAACGGTAGCTTCTGGCTCTCCAGAAAGATCTCGGCGCTGGCGGTCAGGATGCTCAGCATTGCCTGATTCCCACTGGCCAGCAGGATGCGTCGGTGAAACTCGAAATCCAGCCGCGCTGCCGCCTCGAAGTCGCCGACCTTCAACTCGATGCGCATCGCTGCGACGTTGTCTTCCAGCACATCGAGCTCTTGAGTGCTCAGGGTCACCGCCGCCAAACCGGCGGCAAAACCCTCCAGGGCATAACGCAACTGGAAGATATCCAGCGGCGAGGCGTGTGCCGCGAATGGCCAGCTCACTGCGGGCTCGCCACGCGGCAGGTCCACCGGCGTCTGCACGAATACGCCTTTGCCAGGCTGGATACTGATTACACCCAGCGCACTCAGCGACGACAACGCCTCACGCAATGACGCCCGACTAACCCCCAGCTGCACCGCCAGGTCCCGTTGCGAGGGCAAGGCATCGCCCGACCCGAATCCTTGCTCGGTGATCAGTTTAAGAATGGCTTGCAGGGCCACTTCAGGAACGGCGCGGGAGATCGAATTCATGGTTTTTCATACGAACCAGGCCAATAAGCGATCAGTTGTAAAGCTAATCGCAACGCCCGGCAAGTCGTGCCCCATGGGGGTTCGGTCGTTTCCGGCGATGCGCTATCGGGGTGCGAAACACGACCTGACTGTTCAGACCAGTAAGACCGAACAACGCCAGTAAACCCGTGGTCTGCGCCCCCCAAAACCGACTCTTGGCATGACCCATGCTCTGTCGATCCGCAGAATTTACTTCTCGCCGATCCGGAGATTTTGCCATGACCCAGCGTTACAGAGCCCTCCTTGCCGCCCTGTTTGCCAGCCTGATGCTGAGCCAGGCGCCCGCCCACGCCGACGGTCTGGAGGATGTGGTTAAACGCGGCGTTCTCAAAGTCGCCGTGCCGCAGGACTTCCCGCCGTTCGGCTCGGTCGGCCCCGACATGAAACCGCGTGGCCTGGACATCGATACCGCGAAGCTGCTGGCCGAGCAGCTCAAGGTCAACCTCGAACTGACCCCGGTCAACAGCACCAACCGCATTCCCTTCCTGACCACCGGCAAGGTGGATCTGGTGATCTCCAGCCTCGGCAAGAACCCCGAGCGCGAGAAAGTCATCGACTTCTCCAGCGCCTACGCACCGTTCTACCTCGCGGTGTTTGGCCCGCCAGACGCCGACATCAAAAGCCTGGACGACCTCAAGGGCAAGACCATCAGCGTCACCCGTGGCGCCATCGAAGACATCGAACTGACCAAAGTGGCTCCCGAAGGCGTGACCATCAAGCGCTTCGAAGACAACAACTCGACCATTGCCGCCTACCTCGCGGGCCAGGTTGACCTGATCGCCAGCGGCAACGTGGTGATGGTGGCGATCAGCGAGAAAAACCCGAAACGCGTCCCCGCGCTGAAAGTGAAGCTCAAGGATTCGCCGGTCTACGTTGGCGTGAACAAGAACGAGCCGGCGCTGTTGGGCAAGGTCAACCAGATCCTCGCCACCGCGAAGACGGATGGCGCGCTGGAGAAAAACTCCCAAACCTGGCTCAAAGAACCGCTGCCGGCCGATCTCTGATTTTCGCCAAGGAGACTGAGCATGGCTTATCAGTTCGACTTTCTGCCGGTGGTACAAAACACCGACCTGTTGCTGCGCGGTGCGCTATTCACCCTTGAGCTGACGGCCGTCGGTGCCGTGCTTGGCGTGGGGCTTGGAATCGTCGGGGCGCTGGTGCGGGCGTGGAACATTCGCCCGTTCTCGGCGATTTTCGGGGTTTACGTCGAGCTGATCCGCAACACACCGTTTCTGGTGCAGTTGTTTTTCATCTTCTTCGGATTGCCATCCCTGGGCGTACAGATTTCAGAATGGCAGGCCGCCGTGCTGGCGATGGTGATCAACCTCGGCGCTTATTCCACCGAGATCATCCGTGCCGGCATCCAGGCGATTCCCCGGGGGCAGCTTGAAGCCGCAGCCGCCTTGGCGATGAATCGCTTCGAAGCGTTCCGCCACGTGGTCCTGCTGCCGGCCCTAGGCAAGGTGTGGCCGGCGCTGAGCAGCCAGATCATCATCGTCATGCTCGGTTCGGCCGTCTGCTCGCAGATCGCGACCGAAGAACTGAGTTTCGCCGCCAACTTCATTCAATCGCGCAACTTCCGCGCCTTTGAAACCTATGCCCTGACCACCCTGCTCTACCTGTGCATGGCGCTGTTGATCCGCCAATTGCTGAATTGGATCGGTCGCCGCTATATCGCCAGGAGTAGTCAATGAGCGATTTCACCTTTTGGGACGTCGTGCGCAACTTGCTCACCGGCCTGCAATGGACCCTGGCGCTGTCGCTGGTGGCGTTTATCGGCGGCGGGTTGATCGGCTTGCTGATTCTGGTCATGCGCATTTCGAAAAAGTCCCTGCCGCGCAGCTTTGCTCGCACTTACATCGAACTGTTCCAGGGCACGCCGCTGTTGATGCAGCTATTTTTGGTGTTCTTCGGCGTGGCGCTGGCCGGCGTGGACATTTCGTCGTGGATGGCCGCTGCGGTGGCCTTGACGCTGTTCACCAGTGCGTATCTGGCGGAGATCTGGCGCGGCTGCGTCGAATCGATTCCCAATGGCCAGTGGGAAGCCTCATCAAGCCTGGCGCTCAATCCACTGGAGCAACTGCGTTACGTGATCCTGCCGCAAGCACTGCGAATTGCCGTGGCGCCGACCGTGGGCTTCTCGGTGCAAGTGGTAAAAGGCACCGCCGTGACCTCCATCATCGGTTTCACCGAACTGACCAAAACCGGCGGCATGCTTGCCAACGCCACCTTCGAACCCTTCATGGTGTATGGCTTGGTTGCCCTCGGTTACTTCCTGCTCTGCTACCCCTTGTCCCTCAGCGCGCGCTACCTGGAAAGGAGACTGCATGCCTCTGCTTAGAATTTCCGCCCTGCATAAATATTACGGCGATCACCATGTACTCAAAGGCATCGACCTTAGCGTCGAGGAAGGCCAGGTGGTGGCGATCATCGGCCGTAGCGGCTCGGGAAAATCCACGTTATTGCGCACGCTGAACGGCCTGGAGTCGATCAACGACGGCGTGATCGAAGTCGACGGCGAATACCTTGACGCCGCCCGCGCGGACTTGCGCAGCCTGCGGCAGAAAGTCGGCATGGTGTTCCAGCAGTTCAACCTGTTCCCGCACCTGACCGTTGGCGAGAACGTCATGCTCGCGCCGCAAGTGGTGCAGAAAGTACCGAAAGCCAAAGCGGCCGAACTGGCGCGGGAGATGCTGGAACGCGTCGGGCTGGGGGAAAAGTTTGACGCCTTCCCCGACCGGCTGTCCGGCGGTCAACAACAGCGCGTGGCCATTGCCCGGGCGCTGGCGATGTCGCCCAAGGTGTTGCTGTGCGATGAGATCACCTCGGCGCTGGACCCTGAGCTGGTCAATGAAGTGCTGAGTGTGGTTCGGCAACTGGCCAGGGACGGGATGACGCTGATCATGGTCACCCATGAAATGCGCTTTGCCCGGGAGGTTGGGGATAAGTTGGTGTTCATGCATCAGGGCAAGGTGCATGAGGTGGGAGATCCAAAAGTGCTGTTCGCCAATCCGCAGACCGCCGAGCTGGCGAATTTCATTGGCTCCGTCGAGGCATGATCGTTCCCATGCTCCGCGTGGGAATGCCTCAACGGACGCTCCGCGTCCGCTTTTGGGACGCAGAGCGTCCCGGGCTGCATTCCCACGCAAAGCGTGGGAACGATCAGCTTTGAACACTGCGCGTTGGCGSCAGCCTKTGATCGTGGCASGATGTYGARGTTATCGACCGAGACCCCCTGACCATGCCGCWATCCCAAGCCAAGAATCTGTCCCTGATCGCCGCAATMGACCTRGGCTCCAACAGCTTYCACATGGTCGTGGCCAAGGCCCAGAACGGCGAGATCCGCATTCTCGAGCGTCTCGGGGAGAAGGTTCAGCTGGCCGCCGGCATCGACGAASAGCGCCATCTCAGCGAAGAATCCATGCAACGCGGGCTCGACTGCCTCAAGCGTTTTGCCCAACTGATCAACGGTATGCCYACAGGCGCCGTRCGYATCGTCGGCACCAACGCCCTGCGTGAGGCYCGWAACCGCGCCGAATTCATCCGYCGCGCCGAAGAMATCCTCGGCCACCCGGTAGAAGTCATCTCCGGYCGTGAAGAAGCGCGCCTGATCTAYCTCGGCGTGTCCCACACCCTCGCCGACACCCCGGGCAAACGCCTGGTGGCCGACATTGGCGGCGGCAGTACCGAATTCATCATTGGTCAGCGCTTYGAGCCGCTGCTGCGCGAAAGCCTGCAAATGGGCTGCGTCAGCTACACCCAGCGTTATTTCAAGGAYGGCAAGATCACCCCGGCCCGCTACGCCCAGGCGTACACCGCGGCRCGGCTGGAGATCATGAGCATYGARCAYGCCCTGCACCGCCTGACCTGGGATGAAGCCATCGGCTCCTCRGGCACCATCCGYGCCATYGGCYTGGCRCTGAARGCYGGCGGKCACGGCACKGGCGAGGTGAATGCCGARGGCCTGGCCTGGCTCAAACGCAARCTGATCAAGCTCGGCGACGTCGAGAAAATCGACTTCGACGGYATYAARCCCGACCGCCGGGCSATTTTYCCGGCRGGYCTGGCGATYCTMGARGCGATYTTCGACGCCCTYGAACTCAAGCGCATGGATCACTGCGATGGCGCCTTGCGTGAAGGCGTGCTCTACGACCTGCTGGGYCGYCATCATCACGARGACGTCCGTGAGCGCACGCTCAGCTCGTTGATGGAGCGTTATCACGTCGATCAGGAACAAGCGGTGCGAGTTGAACGCAAGGCACTGCATGCCTTCGATCAAGTCGCCAAGGACTGGGATCTGGATGACGGCGTCTGGCGTGAACTGCTCGGCTGGGCCGCCAAGGTCCACGAAGTGGGCCTGGACATCGCGCACTATCAGTACCACAAGCATGGCGCCTACCTGATCGAGCATTCGGACCTGGCCGGGTTCTCCCGCGAGGACCAGCTAATGCTGGCCTTGCTGGTACGTGGACACCGACGCAACATTCCCAAGGACAAATTCGCCGATTTCGGCGATGACGGCACCAAGCTGATTCGCCTGTGCGTATTGCTGCGCTTTGCGATCCTGTTCCATCACATCCGCGGTACCCAGCAAATGCCTCAGGTCGAACTGCGTGCCAATGGCAACAGCCTGGAAGTGCTTTTCCCGGATAAATGGCTGGACGACAACCAATTGACCCAGGCCGACTTCGCCATCGAAGCCGAATGGCTCACCCGCGTCGACATTGTCCTGAACGCTCGCTGAAACTGAAAAAGGCCTTCTTCGGAAGGCCTTTTTTATGCTCGCGATTCAGCAAACAACGCCCACAGGTTTTGCGTCTTATCGCACCGTCAGGATCGGGCTGCCCAAACGCTCCAGCAACGTGGCCTGCGCACTGCGCGGGTTCTGGTTGCCAGTCGGCGTGTTACGCACGTAACGACCGTCCGACTGCAAGCTCCAGCTGTGCGTGTTATCGCTGAGGTACAACTCCAGCTCTTTTTTGACCCGCACAATCAGCTTGCGGCCTTCCACCGGGAAGCAGGTCTCGACGCGCTTGTCGAGGTTGCGCTCCATCCAGTCAGCACTGGAGAGGAACATCTGTTCGTCGCCGCCATTGAGGAAGTAAAAGACCCGGGTGTGCTCCAGGAAGCGACCGATGATCGAGCGCACATGGATGTTGTGCGAAACGCCGGCGATGCCCGGACGCAGGCAGCACATGCCGCGCACTACCAGGTCGATACGCACCCCGGACTGACTGGCCTTGTACAGCGCACGGATGATCTTCGGATCGGTCAGCGAGTTGAACTTGGCAATGATGTGCGCCGGTTTGCCGTCGAGGGCGAACTGAGTCTCCCGGGCAATCATGTCGAGCATGCCCTTCTTCAGCGTAAACGGCGCATGCAGCAGCTTCTTCATGCGCAGGGTTTTACCCATGCCGATCAACTGGCTGAACAGTTTGCCGACGTCTTCGCACAAGGCATCGTCGGAGGTCAGCAGGCTGTAGTCGGTATAGAGGCGCGCGTTGCCGGCGTGATAGTTGCCCGTGCCCAAGTGCGCATAACGAACGATTTCGCCCGCCTCGCGACGCAGAATCAGCATCATCTTGGCGTGGGTCTTGAAACCGACCACGCCGTAAATCACCACCGCACCGGCCGCTTGCAGGCGGCTGGCCAGTTGCAGGTTGGATTCTTCGTCGAACCGTGCCCGCAATTCGATCACTGCCGTGACCTCTTTGCCGTTACGTGCCGCATCCACCAGCGCATCGACGATTTCCGAGTTGGCACCCGACCGGTACAGGGTCTGACGTACCGCCAACACGTGCGGGTCCTTGGCAGCCTGACGCAGCAGGTCGACCACCGGGGTAAACGATTCGAACGGGTGCAGCAGCAGAATGTCCTGCTTGCTGATCACACTGAAAATATTCTCGCTGTTTTGCAGCAGTTTCGGGATCTGCGGTGTGAACGGCAGGTATTGCAACTCGCGCTGGCTATCCAGGCCGGTAATGCTGAACAGACGTGTCAGGTTCACCGGACCGTTGACCTGATACAGCTCGGACTCGCTCAAGTTGAATTGCTTGAGCAGGTAGTCGGACAGGTGTTTCGGGCAGGTGTCAGCCACTTCCAGACGCACCGCGTCACCGTAACGACGCGAGAACAGTTCGCCACGCAGCGCGCGGGCCAGGTCTTCAACATCCTCGGAATCCAGCGCCAGGTCGGCGTTACGGGTCAGGCGGAACTGGTAGCAGCCCTTGACCTTCATGCCCTGGAACAGGTCATCGGCGTGGGCGTGAATCATCGACGACAGGAACACATAGTTGTCGCCGGCGCCGCCGACTTCTTCCGGCACCTTGATGACTCGCGGCAGTAAACGCGGCGCCGGAATAATCGCCAGACCGGAGTCGCGACCAAAAGCGTCGATGCCTTCGAGCTCGACGATGAAGTTGAGACTCTTGTTCACCAGCAACGGGAACGGGTGCGTCGGGTCGAGACCGATCGGGGTGATGATCGGCGCGATCTCGTCACGGAAATAACGGCGAACCCAGGTCTTGAGCTTGGTGGTCCAGTGACGGCGACGGATGAAGCGGACGTGATGTTTTTCCAGCTCCGGCAACAGAATGTCGTTGAGGATCGCGTACTGGCGGTCAACATGACCGTGCACCAGTTCGCTGATGCGGGCCAGGGCTTGATGCGGCTGCAGACCATCGGCGCCGGCTTGTTCACGAGCGAACGTGATCTGCTTCTTCAAGCCGGCCACACGAATTTCGAAGAACTCGTCCAGGTTGCTGGAGAAGATCAGCAGAAACTTCAGCCGCTCCAACAAGGGGTAGGATTCATCGAGCGCCTGTTCCAGCACGCGGATGTTGAACTGCAGTTGCGAGAGCTCGCGATGGATGTACAGGCTGCTGTCATCCAGTCCGGGAATGGCAATCGCCGGCGCCGGCGCCACGGTTTCGGCCACCACCACCGCGGGTGGAGCGGGCTCCAGCTCCGGCGGAGTTTCTGCGATTTGCTCGACCACAGGTTGAGCCTCTTTTACAGCAACTTCAGTGAGTCCTTCGGTATTCATGGAATGTTCCTGTGAGGGCTATTTTTGCTCTCGTAACAATTGAGCGGCACGGACGGCAAAGTAAGTCAGGATGCCATCGGCGCCTGCTCGTTTAAAAGCGGTCAAGGATTCGAGGATAACCCCTTCGCTCAACCAGCCATTCTGGATCGCCGCCATGTGCATGGCGTATTCGCCGCTGACTTGATAAACAAACGTCGGCACTTTGAATTCTTCTTTGACCCTGTAAAGGATGTCCAGATACGGCATGCCTGGCTTGACCATGACCATGTCCGCGCCTTCTGACAAGTCTGCCGCCACTTCGTGCAGGGCTTCGTTGCTGTTGGCCGGGTCCATCTGATAACTGGCCTTGTTGGCCTTGCCCAGATTCAACGCCGAACCGACCGCGTCGCGGAACGGACCATAGTAGGCGCTGGCGTATTTTGCCGAATAGGCCATGATGCGCACGTTGACGTGATCGGCCAGCTCCAGGGCTTCGCGGATGGCCTGGATGCGACCGTCCATCATGTCGGAAGGGGCCACCACCTGCGCGCCGGCTTCGGCGTGGGACAGGGCCTGCCTGACCAGCGCATCGACGGTAATGTCGTTCTGCACGTAGCCTTCTTCGTCGATGATGCCGTCCTGACCGTGGGTGGTAAACGGGTCCAGGGCAACGTCGGTAATGACCCCCAGCTCAGGGAACTGCGCCCGTAGAGCGCGGGTAGCGCGCTGGGCAATACCGTTGGGGTTCCAGGCTTCGGCGGCGTCCAGGGTCTTGAGCTCAGGTGGCGTGACCGGGAACAGTGCCAACGCCGGAATCCCCAGTTCGACCCACTTCGCGGCTTCTTCCAGCAACAAATCGATGGTCAGGCGTTCGACGCCCGGCATCGAGGCCACCGCCTCGCGACGGTATTCACCGTCCAGTACGAACACCGGCAGGATCAGGTCATCGACGCTCAAAACATTTTCACGGACCAGTCGACGTGAAAACTCATCACGACGGTTGCGGCGCAGGCGGGTGGCTGGAAACAGACGATTGGCGGGGGTAAAGCTCACGGCAGACTCCTGAGCTCGCGCTGACGGGCGAGCGTGACAGTTATAAGCGATCATTATGACTAACGCATTACAGTTATGTGCACCCTGTGACAGGTAGTCATATTCCATTGTCCTTGTAGGAAATGTTCACGTCGAGACACATTTGGACACTTTCATGAATGTTCACGGCAGGTTAGGCTGCGCGTTCATTTCGCCAGCATCCAGACAATGCTCCAACAATTTCTGCACGACTTTGGCTACTTTGCCCTGTTTCTCGGCACGTTCTTCGAAGGCGAAACCATCCTTGTGCTCGCCGGCTTCCTTGCGTTCCGCGGTTACATGGACATCAACCTGGTGGTGGTCGTGGCGTTCTTCGGCAGTTATGCCGGTGATCAGCTGTGGTACTTCATGGGGCGCAAGCATGGGCGCAAATTGCTGGCCCGCAAGCCGCGCTGGCAGATGATGGGTGATCGGGCGCTGGAGCACATTCGCAGGCACCCGGACATCTGGGTACTCAGCTTCCGTTTTGTCTACGGTTTGCGCACCGTGATGCCGGTAGCCATCGGCCTGTCGGGCTATCCGCCGGGACGTTATCTACTGCTGAACGGGATTGGTGCGGCGATCTGGGCGTCCGCACTGGCAGCAGCGGCCTATCACTTTGGCGCGGTGCTGGAAGGCATGCTCGGCAGCGTCAAGAAGTATGAACTGTGGGTGCTCGGCGCCTTGCTGGTCGTGGGCCTGGGTCTGTGGCTGCGTCGACGTTTCAAGAATGCCCGCCTGGCGAAGAAAGTCTACGCCGACGAACAAGCCCTGAAAGCCGCAAGGGTCAATGTCGAAGCGCCTAAGACGCCAAGCGAGTGAAACGGTTTCTGCAACAGTAGAGACCGATGACACTGAACAAGCTGTAACTGAGCAGGCCGACCCAGCCCAACGCGTCGGCCGGCCACAGCCCGACCACCGGCGCCAGCCATACCAGCGGCACGTTCGATGCCAGCCGCAGCCACTCCAGCTTCAACGCCCACGGGCAATTCTCCAGGGCCACGCCCAACGTAAACAGCCCCAGCACTACCGCACCCCAGCCGAGCACCAACGCGGCAGTTGGCAGGCTGCGTTCCAGGTTCATCAAGTAGCTGCCCAGCGCGATGTAGGCGCAAAACTGCAACACCACATACAGTTGCTGGCGGCTGTCGAGCGGCACCTCGAATTTACGGAACAGGCTCAAGTCAGGCTTGCTTGTCGGAAACCTGGCCGCCACATCCGCCGGACGCCAACCGGTGCGCATGAACCAGATCCGCAGCTTGTCCCATTTGCTCTCGGCCCGCCGCGCGTCATCCCACAACTGCGCATAGAACTGCACGTTGGCCCACAGCGGATTCCAGCTCGCCAACGGCGTGGTCACCCCGAAAATCACCGGTTCATTGTCGTCTTCTTCCTGAAACGAGCCAAATAGACGGTCCCAAATAATGAACACCCCACCGTAGTTGCGATCCATGTAGAGAGCGTTCTGCGCATGGTGAGCCCGATGATTGGATGGCGTCACGAAGAACCATTCGAACCAGCCGAGTTTGGGAATGTGCTGGGTGTGCACCCAGAACTGATACAGCAGATTCAGCGCCGCCACGCTGACGAACACCAGCAGCGGTACGCCGAACACAGCCATCGGCAGGTAAAAAATCCAGCTCAGCAGGAAGCCGGTGCTGGTCTGGCGCAACGCCGTGGACAGGTTGTACTCCTCGCTCTGGTGATGCACCGAGTGTGCGGCCCAGAGAATATTGCGCTCATGGCCCATGCGGTGCAGCCAGTAGTAGCAGAAATCGTAGAGGACAAAGGCAAACACCCAGACCCAAACGCTGTCGGCAGAAAGCTCGAAAAGCGCCATATGTTCAAGGGCAAACGCATAAGTCACCAGCCCGACACCCTTGGTCAACAGGCCCGTGGTGGTCGAGAGCACGCCGGTGCTCAAGCTGTTGATCGCATCGGCTACACGGTAATTGCTGACTCCGCGCCAACGATCGGCCAGCAGCTCCACGGCAATCAGCACAAAGAAAAACGGCACCGCATACAGAATGAAGTCCATGACGCGCCCTGATCGGATCTTGAGAACTGATGCTAGGTGTAACCGCGAATTTACCCTATGGCAACGAGCGTCAAATTAGTGGACATTTAACGCCATGAATCTGGAGAACAACACATGAGCAAAAAAATTGCAGTGATCCTTTCCGGCTGTGGCGTGTACGACGGCGCCGAGATCCACGAAAGCGTGATTACCCTGCTGAGACTGGACCAGCGTGGCGCTCAGGTGCAGTGCTTTGCCCCGAACATCGCGCAATTGCATGTGATCAACCACCTGACCGGCGAACAAATGCCTGAATCGCGCAATGTACTGGTGGAATCGGCGCGGATCGCCCGGGGCAACATCAAGGATATTCGCGAGGCCGATGTCGACGACTTCGACGCGCTGATCGTTCCCGGTGGATTTGGCTCGGCCAAGAATCTGTCGAACTTTGCGGTTGAAGGCGCGGGTTGCACCGTGCAGCCGGATGTCCTGGCGCTGACCGAAGCCTTCGCCGAAGCCGGGAAGCCTGTCGGCTTGATGTGTATCTCACCGGCGCTGGCGGCGAAGATCTATGGCCCGGGGGTGAACTGCACCATCGGCAACGACGCCGAGACCGCCGCGACCATGAACAAAATGGGAGCGACCCACACCGATTGCGCCGTGACCGAAATCGTCGAAGACCGGGCCCGAAAACTGGTGAGTACGCCGGCGTACATGCTGGCGCAATCGATTAGTGAGGCCGCTTCCGGTATCAACAAAATGGTCGACCGCGTCCTTGAGCTAACACACGAAAACGACGCCTGACACAGTTCAAATGTGGGAGCGAGCCTGCTCGCGATAGCGCCAGCACATCCAGCATCAATGTGACTGAAAGACCGCTATCGCGAGCAGGCTCGCTCCCACAGGGATCAGCGCAAGGCTCAGGGTTTGCGGGTCAGCCGGGTAAGTATCCGGTCCAGCGAATTGGCAAACGCTTGTTTCTCTCGTTCGCCAAACGGTGCCGGTCCACCGCCCATCTGCCCCTGCTCACGCAGGTCGGTGAACAGATTGCGCACCGCGAGCCGGTCGCCCATGTTCTGCGCATCGAACTCCTTGCCTCGCGGGTCCAGTGCGGCCACGCCCTTCTTCACCAGACGGTCCGCCAGCGGCACGTCGCTGCAAATCACCAGCTCACCCGGCACCGCATGCTCCACCAGGTAATCATCTGCGGCGTCCGGGCCACTCGGCACTACGATCAACTTCACCAGCGCCAGCCCCGGCTTGATCTGGGGCTGCCCCGCTACCAGCACCACTTCGTACTGGCGCTTGAGGGCGAACTTAACCACCAGATCCTTGGCTGCCCGAGGGCAGGCGTCGGCGTCGATCCAGACACGCATCATGTTTTCCTCTTCCAAAAAAATCGCGAGCAGGCTCGCTCCCACAGAATACACATCATCCTTGTGGGAGCGAGCCTACTCGCGATTATGAGCGCAGCGAATGCTGTTTAAGAAACCTGCACCCGCTGCTTCTCCGCCATCCAACTACGACCATACAGCACAACAATCGCAATGATCGCCACCGCCTGAGCGCTCAGCGAATACGCATCCGCATGAATGCCCAGCCAGTCAAATTCGAAAAACGGCACCGGCCGGATGCCGAAGATCCCGGCTTCTTGCAACGCTTTCACGCCATGCCCGGCGAACACCACCGACAGCGCACACAGCAGACCGGCGTTAATGCTGAAAAACAACGACAGCGGCAATTTCGCCGAACCGCGCAGGATCACCCACGCCAGTCCCACTAACAACAGCAGCGCCGTGGCACCGCCGGCCAGCACGGCGTTGTGCCCCGCAGGCCCGGCCTGCAGCCACAAGGTTTCGTAGAACAGAATCACTTCAAACAATTCGCGATACACCGAGAAGAACGCCAGGATCGCAAAGCCGAAACGTCCGCCGCCGCCCACCAGGCTGCTTTTGATGTAATCCTGCCACGCCGCCGCATGGCGACGGTCGTGCATCCACACGCCGAGCCAAAGCACCATGACCGAGGCAAACAGTGCCGTCGCGCCTTCCAGCAGTTCGCGCTGCGAACCACTGACATCGATCACGTACGCCGCCAGGGCCCAGGTCGCCAGACCGGCCACCAGTGCCAGCCCCCAGCCGACGTTGACGCTGCGCACCGCCGATTGCTGGCCGGTGTTGCGCAGAAACGCCAGGATCGCCGCCAGTACCAGAATGGCTTCCAGGCCTTCACGCAGCAAAATCAGCAAACCGGAGATATAGCTCAGGGTCCAACTCAGGCCATCACTGCCCAGCAGGTCAGCGGATTCCTTCAACTTTGCCTTGGCCGTGTCCAGACGCTGCTGGGCTTGGGCCACCGGCAAACCGTCCTGCAACGACTGACGGTAAGCCATCAGCGATTTTTCAGTGTCTTTGCGCACGTTGGCATCGACGTTGTCCAGGGAGCTTTCGACCAGCTCGAAGCCTTCCAGATACGCCGCGACTGAAAGGTCATAGGCCTGATCGTGATCACCGGCACGGTAGGCGGCGATGCTCTTGTCCAGGGTAGCGGCGGTGTAATCAAGCAACTGCGCCGGGCCACGCTTGACCTGCGGCGGTTGCGCCCGCTGCGCACGGAACGTGGCGGCGGCTTGTAGACCGTCCGCGGCCTGCACTTCGGCCGGAGTCTGACGCCCGAGGTCGRCAATGTTGTAGGTCGTGTCGGATTTTGCAGCGGCCGGATCGGCGCTGAAGCTGGCGATGTATGTGGCCAGGTCCCAGCGCTGACGATCATCAAGCTGATCGGCGAAAGCCGGCATGTCGGTGCCTTCGATACCCTGGCCCAAGGTGCTGTAGAGCGCGTAGAGGCTCAGATGATCCAGGCGTGTCGTATCACGCAGATTGGACGGTGGCGGCGTCAGGCCGACACCCGCCGGACCATCGCCAGCCCCCGTATCGCCGTGGCACACCGAACAATGCTGGGCATACAACGGCCCACCACGGGTCGGATCCGGGGTAATGATGGGTGCTTGGCTGACTTCATAAGTCACGGCCAGTTTCGCGCCAAGTTGGCGCGCCTGACGGGCCACGTCCGCACCGTCTTGACGGCCTGCAATGGCGCTGGCCAGCGAACTGACGCCCTGCTCCAGCCCGGCCTTTTCCTGCTTGGCCGGCATCGCACCGATCAAGCCTTGCAAGGCTTTGATGGATTCCCGCTGTTCGAGGTATTCGGTTTCATCGATCACCTTGCCCGCTTGCACGGTTTGCGGGTAATCCGCGCTGATGTAATCGAGCAAATGCAGCGCTTGCGGCGCACCTTCCACGGTGTCGGCCAGCAGATTGGAACTGCATAAGGCAAACAGCGGTAGCACCAGCCAGGCCAGAAAACGGGACGGGGCAGTCATGAATGAATCTCAATTGGTAATACGAAGTAACACATTGTTCCCTCCCAATGACTTTCACTCAAGCTTTGTTCGCAAGCGCCGCTGGCTCTGAGCTGTTTCAGACATGAAAAAGGCGACCTCCTGGGTCGCCTTTTTTGCACCTGAGCGCGTTTAAACCGCAGCTTTACGCAACGTCGCCATGAACGCCGCCGCGCCGATAAACAACCCGGCAAAGGTGCGGTTCATGCGTTTTTGCTGCGCGGGTGTGCGCAACAGTCGCAGCACCTTGGAAGCCAGCCCGGTGTAACCCGCCATGACGATCAAGTCGACGCAGATCATGGTTACGCCAATGATCAAGTACTGGGCCAGCAATGGCGCATGTGGGTTAATGAACTGTGGCAATACCGCGAGCATGAACACCAGCGCCTTGGGGTTGCTGATGTTGACCAGGAAACCACGGAACACCAGCGCCATCGGCTTGCCAATCTGACGCACTGCCGCCTCATCGCTCATGTCGCTGGGCAGCGCACGCCATTGCTTGATGGCCAAGTAGACCAGGTACGCCACGCCGAACCATTTGATCGCATAGAAGGCCGATGCTGAAGCCGTGAGAATCGCGCCCACACCGGCGCCGACAATCGCGATCTGCACCGCCAGGCCCAATTGCAGGCCCAGGGCATTCCAGTAACCGCGCCAGAAACCGTACTGCAGACCGCTGGACATAGACGCAATGGCGCCGGCACCGGGAGACAGACTGATCACCCAGCAGGCGGCAAAAAACGCCAGCCATGTTTGAAGCTCCATTGCACACCTCGACTCAGACTCGTGACAGACGTCTAAGCTAATGCGGGTTTGGGCGGATGACTACTGGTTTTTCTTAGATGGGGGGATAGGGCCGACCAGCGTTTACAGCTTTAGGCCCCCTTCGCGAGCAAGCCCGCTCCCACACTTGATCAGTGTTGTTCCACATGTTGTGTCCACCGAAAATTCAATGTGGGAGCGGGCTTGCTCGCGAAAGCGGCTTGTCAGCCGACAGAGAACCTACTTTTCAAACCCGCTCGAAGGGAATACATCACTCCCCCGCCAGCGCCGAACCGAGCGCTGGAAGAACAGGCTGTTAGGCACCTGAACCATCGCACTGCCGGTCCCGAGTTCTTCCGCTTCGATCAACGTGGTGTAGAGCAGATTGATCGCCACCACCCGACCTTTGACGCCGGGCTTATCAGTGGTGTCCACCAACTCGACCACGTCGCCGAGGCGAAACGGGCCGACGGTGAAGATCAGGATCGCGCACAGCAAGTTGGAGAGCACGCTCCACATGGCGAAGAACGCCACCGCCGCCACCGCGACGAAGCCGGACAGTGCGGTCCAGAGCACCGTGGCCGACACCCCGAGGCGTTCAAGCACGAAAATCAGCGCGCTGCCCATGATCAGCCAGCGCAGCCCGCCTCGCAGCGGCATCAGCAACTGCGGCGGAAACGGATAACGCTCGCCCAGCCGGGTCAGACCCTTGGCAACGAAACGCTGGGCGAAATAACCGGCCAGCAGAATCAGCAGGATTTGCACGACGAGCCAGAGGGGTTCGATCCACACCGCCGGCAACGGCAGCTTGAACGCCTCCATCAAGACAGCGCCTCCAGCTCCGCCTGCATGCTTTCCAGCAACTCCAGCGCTTCCATCCAGGATTCTTCCAGTTCGGCTTCACGCACCTTCAGCTTGGCCTGCTCGGCCAGCAGATCGCGCAGATCATTCTTGCGCGCCGGTTCGTAGATATCGCTGTCGCCAAGGCTGGCATCGATCTTCGCAAGCTTCTCGTGCAGCTTGCCCAGTTCGGCTTCCAGCTTGTCAGCTTCACGCTTGTGCGGCGCCAGTTGCTGACGCAACGCAGCAGCGGCCTGGCGCTGGGCTTTCTTGTCGGTCTTGTCCGGATTGACCGGCGTGTTGCTGACCGGTGCATTGCGCTGGCGATAGTCGACCAGCCAACGGGCGTAGTCTTCCAGGTCGCCGTCGAACTCTTCGACCTTGCCGTCCGCGACCAGATAGAAATTGTCCGTGGTGCTTTTGAGCAAATGACGATCGTGGGAGACCACCAGCACCGCACCACTGAATTCCTGTAGCGCCATGGTCAGCGCCAGACGCATTTCCAGGTCCAGGTGGTTGGTCGGTTCGTCGAGCAACAGCAGGTTAGGCCGATCCCAAGCAATCAACGCCAGGGCCAGACGGGCCTTTTCGCCACCGGAGAAATTCAGCACCGGCTCATCGATGCGCGCACCACGGAAGTCGAAACCGCCGAGGAAGTCGCGCAGGGTCTGTTCACGCTCGGTTGGGGCGAGACGTTGCAGGTGCAGCAACGGGCTGGCCTTGGCGTCGAGAGAGTCCAGTTGATGCTGGGCGAAGTAACCCACGACGGTGTTCTCGCCACGGGTCAGACGACCCGCCAGTGGTTCGAGCTCACCGGCGAGGTTTTTGATCAAGGTCGATTTACCGGCGCCGTTCGGGCCGAGCAAACCGATGCGCGCGCCGGGGGTCAGTTGCAGCTTGACCTTCTCCAGCACGGTTTTGTCGCCGTAACCCAAACGGGCATCGGACAGATCGATCAGCGGGCTGGAGATCTTCTGCGATTCACGGAAAACGAAATCGAACGGCGAATCGACGTGGGCGGCGGACAATTCTTCCATCCGCTCCAGCGCCTTGATCCGGCTCTGGGCCTGACGGGCCTTGGTGGCCTGGGCCTTGAAGCGGGCGATGTAGCTTTCCATGTGCGCACGTTGAACTTGCTGCTTCTCGTACGCCTGCTGTTGCTGGGCCAGACGTTCGGCGCGGGCGCGTTCGAAAGCGCTATAACCACCGCGATACAGCGTGATCTTGCGTTGATCGACGTGAGCCACGTGATCGACCACGGCATCGAGGAAATCCCGGTCGTGGGAAATCAGCAACAAAGTGCCGGGATAACTTTTGAGCCATTCTTCGAGCCAGATGATGGCATCGAGGTCCAAGTGGTTGGTCGGTTCATCGAGCAGCAACAGGTCCGAGGGGCACATCAAAGCCTGCGCCAGGTTCAGACGCATCCGCCAGCCACCAGAGAAATCCCCTACCGGGCGATCCATCTGCTCGTTAGTGAACCCCAGGCCGGCCAGCAGTTTGCGGGCCCGAGCGTCGGCGGTGTAACCGTCGGCGCTGTCGAGTTCCGAGTGCAGGCGGGCCTGAGCGGCACCGTCATGCGCCGCTTCGGCTGCGGCGAGGTCGCGTTGCACCTCACGCAGTGGCAGGTCGCCATCGAGCACGTAGTCGACCGCCAGACGTTCGAGGGTCTCGATTTCCTGACGCATGTGGGCGATGCGCCAGTCAGCCGGCAGGAAGCAGTCACCCGAGTCCGGGTGCAGTTCGCCCCGGATCAAAGCGAACAGGCTCGATTTGCCGGCGCCGTTGGCACCGATGAGGCCGGCTTTGTGGCCGGCGTGCAGGGTCAGCTCGGCGTCTTCTAGCAGACGTTGCGGGCCACGCTGTAAAGTCAGGTTCTGAAGTCGAATCATAATGGCGGCGGAGTCTACCAGCTTCGCTCGCAACTAGCGCGAGTAGCACTATGTCCTCTGACCTGTGGAGCTTTTCCCTGACGACTTACGCCCGTCCCGGCGTTGAACGCGCTTGCCTGCAATTGCAGTCGGCAGGCGTCAATGTGTGTTTGCTGCTCTGTGGATCGTGGCTGGGGCAACGTGGCGTGGCCTGCAATGAACAGCGATTAAAGCGGCTGCGCGCCGTGGCACAACCTTGGGATGCGGATGTCGTGCAACCGCTGCGCGCGTTGCGGATGCAATGGAAAGCTTGCGCAACTGAGGATGCAGAGCTGAAAAAGTTGCGCGAACAAGTAAAGGCACTGGAGCTGGAAGCCGAACGGCATCTGTTAGTGCGACTGGAGCGATCGGCGCAGAGTTGGCCGCAGGGTGAGGCGACCGATCTAACGGCCTGGCTGGAAGGTGTGGCGGCAGGCGCCGCCAACCTGGACCGCGACACGCTGCATCAGCTGCGCGTCGCGGTAACCGGCACTTAGGAAGCGCTGGTTGGGGTGGTTGCTGCGATCGATGCGGCGGCCGGCGTTGGCGCTGGCGTGGCTGTCGAAGTGGCTGCTGCTAAAGCAGACGTCGCTACCGGAGCCGGGTTGGCTGTCTTGGCAACTGGCGCGGCGGCCGGCTTGGCAACGGCAGGTTTTGCAGCAGCAGGTTTGGCTGCAGGCTTGGTCGCTGGTTTTGCAGCGGCAGGTTTGGCTGCAGGCTTGGTCGCTGGTTTTGCAGCGGCAGGTTTGGCTGCTGGCTTAACTGCGGCTGGCTTGGCGGCAGCAGCGGGTTTCGCGGCAGCAGTTCTGGCAGCCGGTTTAGCAGCAGGTTTGGCTGCAGTTTTCACAGCGGGTTTAGCCGCCGGTTTGGCTGCAGTTTTTACAGCTGGTTTAGCAGCAGGCTTGGCAGCGGCGGTTCTCGCAGCGGCTGGCTTGGCGGCAGGTTTCGCAGCAGCTGTTTTAGCGGCTGGCTTCGCAGCGGGTTTGGCTGCTGCGGTTCTTACTGCAGCGGGCTTGGCAGCAGGCGATTTTGCAGCCGGCTTGGCGGCAGCGGTTCTCGCAGCGGCTGGCTTGGCGGCAGGTTTCGCAGCAGCTGTTTTAGCAGCAGGTTTAGCCGGTGCTTTTGCAGCTGCAGGTTTGGCAGCGGTTTTCTTGGCAGGTGTCGTAGCAGGCTTGGCCGCACGCAGGGACAACGCCTTGCTGACAGCCTCTTGTACACGACCGACGCCCTGGGCCAGTTTCAGGCTTTCTTGAGCATCGCGCTTGAGTTGCAGAATGTAGGTGCGGGTTTCCGATTGACGATCCTTGAGGGCATCGAGCAATTCCTCAAGTTCATTCACCGCGCCCTTGGCTTTGGCTTGTGCCTTGGCCTTGCCGGCCGCCGCGGCGTCCTGCAATTTGGTACGGGACTTGTGCAATTTTTCCTGCGCTTTTCCGCGCTGTTTTTCCAGTTTGGCGAGCAGCTTTTCAGCATCAGCCAAAGCTTGTGAGCAGGCGTTTTCCAAATGTTCGAGCAAGCTGCCCGAGAGTTGTTGGAGTAAGTGCAACGGGGTATTTACAGGCTTCTTGGTGGCCGACATGGTTTACCTCCTGGCTGACGTGGGTGCGGCTCATACTAGACCTCTGCTGCTACCGCCGCTAGGGCATGTTGACAGTATCGAAAGCGCTGCGTTGCAACGGATCGAAAATCTTCTGTACTTGCGCAAAACCAGATCACCTTTATGCGCATTCACACTGGCATAATTCACCGCATCTCAGGCCGGAGTGTGCCCATGTCGCGCTACCTTTTTTTATCGCTGTGCGTGTTTTTTTCGGTGGCTCAAGCCGACGAAAAAACCTCTGCAAATAACGCTCACGATCTTGCCTACAGTCTGGGGGCGAGTCTCGGCGAACGCCTGCGCCAAGAGGTTCCCGACTTGCAACTTCAGGCACTGCTGGAAGGTTTGCAACAAGCGTATCAAGGCAAGCCCCTGGCCTTGAAAGACGAGCAGATCGACCAGATCCTGGCGGAGCATGAAACCCGGATCGCCGAGCAACCGGCGCTACCGCAAAGCGAAGCCGCACTCGAAAATGAGCATCGCTTTCTCACCGAGGAAAAAGCCAAACCGGGTGTTCGCGAATTGGCAGACGGGGTTTTGCTGACCGAGTTGATACCCGGCACGGGGACCAAGGCCGGCCCTGATGGCAAAGTCCAGGTTTTGTATGTCGGGCGCTTGCCGGATGGCACGGTGTTCGATCAGAACAGTCAGCCGCAGTGGTTCAGTCTCGATAGCGTGATCAGCGGCTGGCGCAGCGCGCTGCAAAACATGCCCGTGGGTGCGAAATGGCGCCTGGTGATTCCATCGTCTCAGGCCTATGGTGCGGAGGGTGCCGGCGACCTGATCGCACCGTTCACACCGCTGGTATTTGAAGTCGAATTGCGCGGCGCCACCAGCTGAATCACAGGCACAAAAAACGGCGCGCATAGCGCACCGTTTTTTGCTTTCAGGAAGAGATTCAGGCCTGAACCGAATCTTCTTCCTTGTGAGCCGTGTGCAACACTTCGATCAGGCAATCTTCCAGCTCGAAGCGTTCGTGCAACAGGCCACCCAATTCCTTGAATTTCTCCGCGACGCACTTGCCTGCATCACACAGGTCGTTGAACGCCAGCAGCTTCTCGGTGATGACATCGATGCGCGGGTAGATGGTCTCGGCCAGTTCCAGACCACGCTTGTCGTYGAAGGCCTTGGCCTCCCCCGTCAACTGCTCGTAGATCTCGAAGTGTCCGGCAGACACGTAATCGACCAGCACGCCGCAGAATTCCTGCAACGGCTTGCGGTTTTCGCCGAGAGCCTCTGGCTTGGCGCCGAGAGCATCGTAGGCTCGAACCAGCTCGTGACGTTCCTGCAACCAACGATCGATCAGCAGATGCACTCCACCCCAACGTTCCTGAGCATTCTGACAACTTTCGAGCATGGTGATCTCTCTTCCCTTGTGGGTCATGCTGCCCTACACCTGTCGCACACTTGAAGGTCTAGTACCGGTCAGGCAGAGCGCCATCGAGCAACATAATTCCAATGACACGTGCGGGCCAGATTATGCCCGCGCGGCTGTGGCTTCAAGGTACGCAGCAGATAAAGTTCATACAAGTGTTTAATCGCTCAACTGCACCCGGTGCGACGACTTGCCGCTGAGCGGTCGCTCACACGCAAGCCAGACGATGTGCAGTAATTGATAAATCCCCAGAATGGTCATCGCAACAAAGAGCAGCAGACTCCACTCCGGAACGCTCAGGTCGAATAACGTCCAGGAAATCTCGGCACAATCGGCATCCCCTTGGAACATCTGCGTGACTTGGCATAACCAGGGCATGTTCTCGTAGGCCGCTTCCAGGTTGGGCGGGCACGTCAATAGCTGATGCAAAGGATCACTCTGCAACAAAACCTGTCGCCACGCGGTGATCGTGCCCGCGAGGCTGCAGAAAAATCCGAGCAACCAATACAGGAATGATCCAAAGCGTCCAGGCCCCTGCACGGAGGCTGTCAGGCAGATACCCGTTAGCAACGCCAGGCAAAACCGCTGCAAAAGGCACAAGCCGCAAGGTCTGAGTCCGACCGCATATTCCAGGTAAAAGGAGATACCCAAGGCCAGGGAACCTGTAATGAAAATCATGAAAAACAAGGAGCGTGAGCAGGCCAAAGACATGGCTTTTCCGTACCAGTAGAGACAGGTGGTTACGGTAGAGGAAAGCGCGCCAGCCTTTCAAGGCAGCGAGGCACGGACACTTCACCAGAAGTGTAGGGAATTCCCGACAGCATCGAGAGGATTTGATGTAGTCCTCTGTAGGACAGAGCCGACCAGGGACTACAAAGCTAAACACATGACGCGTTTCGAGCGCCAGAAAACGCCTCCCCACCCTTGTAGCAGCTGGCGCAGCCTGCGTCCGGCCGCGCAGCGGCCGCCATAAAGTCAACGCGGTCGACCTGGCAAACCGAAGTGCCTGATTTTACGACTGCTGTGCAGCTGGACGCAGGCTGCTACACACCGGCTTCAGGCGTGAGCCAGCGCTGGAAGCGGTGCGGCCAACAGGCGTTCATCGAGCATGCCGAGGCCCTCTTGAAACAGCTGATTACTGCGCTCGGTGTCCCCCAGTTGCGCCAGCAAGCGTGCCAATTCGGCACAGGCTTCCGGATTGCGCTGAACCCGCAGGCTGCTTTCCAGATAATCTCGAGCCTTGCCCCACAAGCTGTTTTGCAGACACAAGCGACCCAGTGTCAACAACAGGCTTGGGTCGCCCGGATGACCTTTGAGCCAGCCCTCGGCAGTCTGTAGCTGCCGAGCTGGATCACTGCCGCGAACCAGCCCATAAAGTCGCGCCAGATGGCTGTCGTAATTGCGCTTGAGGGCCGTTCGCAGCACCTCTTCCGCTTCGATCTGCGCGCCCAGTTGCCGCAGCTGCTCGGCATAGGCCAGCACCAGTTGAGGTTCCTGACGCTGGGCAGAGGTGAGCTGCTGCCAGGCGCGACTGAGCGATTGCAAACCGACCTTGCCGTCTTCTTCCTGGTGCGCCGCCAGCGACAGGTTTTCACCCCACGCACGTCGCTCCAGTTCGGCCAGTTCGGCGGGCGGCAGGACTTTATCCTTGCGCAGCTCGGGCAACAGTCGAATCACCGCCGACCAGTCACCCCGCTGCTGAAGCAGGCGCTGTAACTGGCGCAACATCTGGGCGTTATGGGGATGACGTTCGTGCATGACCTGAAGCGTTGCCAAGGCGCTGTCGGTGTCGCCGCGATCGGTCTGCAATTGTGCGTGATTCAAGGCAATCGCCAATTCGGCCTGCGGCTGGCGCTCGAGGGCACGCTCCAGCAAGTTGTCGCTTTCTTCGTAATGACCTTGTTCGTTTGCAGCACGAGCAGCGCCCAGGTAATAAAGCAATGGCTGACGCTCAGCTTCAGCAGCACGCTGTAAATGACGCTGCGCACTCGCCCAGCGACCTTCTGCCAGATCCAGCTGACCGTGCTCGATCGCCACTTGCACCCGCCGACTACGATTACGGCGGGACCAGGGATTGACCACCCCGCTGGAGGTCATCACCAGCTCAACCAGCACCTTGATGCCCCAAAACAGTAGCCATAGCACCGCGACCAATGCCAGGGTCGCCCACAGGCTCGATTCGTAACGAAAGCTCTTGTAGGAAATCAGCACGTAACCGGCATGCTCGGCGATCGCCAATCCCAGCGCGGCAGCAGCGGCGATCACCAGGAACATGATCACATAGAGGCGTTTCATGGCGTTGCCTCCTGCACGGTACCAGCGGCGGGTTTAGCCATCGGTTTGATCGAGTCTTCGGCGTTGACGTTACGTCGTTCCAGATAACCCTGGACGGCGCTCAGCGTGGCGGTCAGATCCGGCGTCACAACCGTAACCCGTTGCTTGCTCAATTCACCCACCTGCTCGAGCATCACTTTGCTCTGAGGGTTGTCAGGGTTGAAATTGCCGGTCAGAACGTCCCGCGCCTCCGCCAGCGCCTGGGTGTAAACCGCGGCCTGGCCATTGAGCGCAGCCCATTGCGCCTGCTCCAGCGCCAGGCTCAAGGCCAGACGCACCTGGCTCAGGCTCTGCCCGGCCAACAGTGGCCGAACATTCTTGTCAGCATTGAAGTCGATGCGGATGTAGTGGGAGATCTGATCCCACCATTGCGCCCAACGACTGGCACCGTCGCCATCGGCGGTCAGGCCCAACAGCGAATCACCCCGGTCCTTGTACTCAGGCGCCAACTCGGTCAGGTCGATCACCTGATCACGCAGAGCGCCCAGTCGCAGGAACAACCCGGTACGATCCGGCTGCTCGGTGCTGCGCAGCGCCACCAGCGTTTTTGCCACTTGCTCACGTGCGGCGAAGGAGCCGGGATCATTCTGCTCACGAAGAATGTCGTCGGCACCCTGCACCAGCGCCTCGGCGCTGCTGATGTCCTGCAATGCAGAGAGACGCAGGCTGGCCAGACGCAGCAAGTGCTCGGCCTCGGCCAGACGCCAGTCCTTGCGACTGGCACCGAGAACGGTTTCCAGGCGCTGGCTCAGGCGTTGTTGATCGCCCTGCAACTGCGTCACCAGGCGGCTGCGCGCTTCCAGCTCATCAACGGCAGGCAACTGCTCCAGGCGTGCGCTAATGCGCTGCTCATTGAGCTTGAGGTTTTGCGCTTGATCGTTCAGCGCCTGCACCTGAGCCAGTTGCTGCTGGGTATTGGCCTGCAGGTGACGCACCTGCCAGACGCCCCAACCACCCACTGCAACACCGGCAGCGCCGAGCAACAGCGCAACGATTGCCAGCCCATTGCCTCGGCGCTGCACGGCGGCAGGCGGCGCAGTTTCATCCGGAATTTCAACCTGTGCATCGAGCACTGGCTGGACGTCATCTTTAGGCAAGGCAGTTTCGCTCACGTATCCATCCTTTGCATTAGAGAACGGGTTCGGGAAGCTCCCGTAACGCCGTCAGCAAAGCCGCGGCACTGGCGCCGCGACAATCCACAACTGTTTGGGCCCCGGCAGCCCGTGCCAACTCGGCGACCCTGGGGCTTGGAACAAACAACGGCAACCGCGCCAATTGTGGCCAGGCAGCGCCGGCCAGTTGATGCAGATGCTCAAAACCTTGCCCACTGCTGACCACCAGCCCGTTCAAGCGTTCCGCTTCGATCCGGTCAAGCAGGGCCGTCGGTGGGTAGTGAGGCACGCCGCGGCGGTACAACTCCAGATACTCGACACTAGCACCAAGCTCGCGCAAACGCTCAGCCAGGAGCTCGCGCCCGCCCTCCCCACGCATGATTAGCACCCGCGCATGCGGTTGGGTGATCACCGCGCGCAAACCGGGAAGCTCAAGCAAGGCTTCACTGTCATCGCCTTCGGCCGGAAAAGACGCGTCCAGCCCGCTGTCTTCAAGGATTTGCGCGGTGGCGGCGCCCACACTGAACCACTTCAGCGCAGGGGGTTGCGGCCAATAACGGCTGACCAGCTCGACGCCGATTCTGGCCGCGGGCTTACTGACCACGATCACTGCGCAAAACCGATCCAACGTCTGAATTGCGGCGCACATTGTGTCAGAGACTGGAATCGGCTCGATTTCCAAAAGCGGCAAGCGGCTGCTGAAAATCCCCGCTTGCGCCAGAACATCACTCAGCGCCGCGGACTCATCCGCAGGGCGCGTCAGCAGCAAACGCCACCCCGTCACTCGTGACCTGCCTCGCCATAGACCGCTTTCAGAATATCGTCAGCGCCCTGGCTCAAAAGGTCCTCGGCCACTTGTACGCCCAAGGTTTCGGCGTCGGCGCGTGGCGCGCGGGCCTCTGCACTGAGCAACAGACCGCCACTTGGATCTCCGACCAGGCCACGCAACCAGATCTGCTCGCCTTCCAGCACTGCGTAGCAGGCGATCGGCACCTGACAACCACCATTCAGATGTTTGTTAAGTGCACGTTCGGCGGTCACGCGAGTGGCGGTGTCCTGATGATGCAGCGGCGCCAACAAGGCATGAATTTCGCTGTCTGCCGTGCGGCACTCGATACCCACTGCGCCCTGCCCACCGGCCGGCAAGCTGTCGTCAACGCTGATCGCCGAGGTAATACGCTCTTCGAAGCCCAGGCGAATCAGGCCGGCGGAGGCAAGGATGATAGCGTCGTATTCACCGGCATCAAGCTTGGCCAGGCGAGTGTTTACGTTGCCGCGCAGGAAGCGGATATTCAGGTCCGGACGGCGGGTCAGCAGTTGGGCCTGACGGCGCAGGCTGGAGGTGCCGACGATGCTGCCTTGTGGCAACTCATCCAGGCTGGCGTAGGTGTTGGAAACGAAAGCATCGCGCGGGTCTTCGCGCTCGCAGATGCAAAACAGACCGAGGCCTTCAGGGAAGTCCATCGGCACGTCTTTCATGGAGTGCACAGCGATGTCGGCTTCGTTCTCCAGCAGCGCGGTTTCCAGTTCTTTGACGAACAGGCCTTTGCCGCCGATTTTCGACAGTGGCGAGTCCAACAGCTTGTCGCCGCGACTGACCATGGGCACCAAGGTCACGAGCAGACCGGGATGGTCCTCCTCCAGACGGGCTTTGACGTATTCGGCCTGCCATAGAGCCAGGGCACTTTTGCGGGTGGCGATGCGGATTTCGCGAGTGGACATGGATCAATCCGTACTGAATAGATACGGCGGATAATAACAGCTCAGCCAAATCCACTTTGACTTGTATCAGAGACTGCGAGGCCTCCCTGGCCTTGAATTCCTGCAAGCGGGTGTAAAATTCGCCGGTGAATGGCGGCTTAAAGCTGCTGCATCATCTTGCGCACGCCGGCCACATGCCGCCGACTAACGATCAAAGCGTCACCATTCAAGCCTTTCAGGAACAACTGGAAATGCCCCAGAGGCGTGCGCTGCAAGCGCTCGATAYGTTCTCGGGCAACCAAGGCGTTGCGGTGGATTCGCACGAATCGGTCGCCAAACTCATCTTCAAGGGCCTTGAGTGGCTCATCGAGCAACACTTCGCCGCCTTCGTGGCGCAAGGTCACGTATTTATGATCGGCAATGAAGTAGACCACCTGATCCAACGGGATCAGCTCGATACCCTTGCGTGTTCGCGCGCTGATATGGCTACGAGGGCCGCTGCCACTTTCGGCGGCGGGACGTGTCAGGGCAGCGAGCTGGAGACGGTTGGGTCGCTCGGCTTTCTTTAATGCTTCGTGAAGTTGTTCAGTACGCACAGGTTTCACCACATAGCCTACGGCGCTGGCCTGTAAGGCTTCCACGGCAAATTCATCGGGTCCTGTACAAAACACCACAGCGGGCGGAGTTTCGCGTTCGCACAACCGCGCAGCCACTTGCAGGCCGTCAAGGCCTGGCATGCGAATATCGAGCAGCACGATATCCGGTTTGTGGCTGTCGATCAGCGCCAACGCCTCTTCGCCGTTCGTGGCGCTGGGCTCCAGGACACTGTATCCCTCAAGTTCACCGACCATTCGGCTCAGGCGCTCGCGGGTCAAGGGTTCGTCATCAACGATCAGGACATTCATATTGCGCTGGATTCCTGCGTGAGTCTCGCACAAGGATAGCGTAGACAGGTGAAGTGACGTCCGTCACCGCGATCCACGCTAAGACTAGCGCGAGGGCCAAAAAGTGCCGCGAAATTGTCGGCTAATTTTTCAACTGCCGCGTAATTAGAGGCTCTAGCCCGCGTTGGCGAGGGATTCCCGTAGGGTTTGCCGATAGACAATATGAACACCCTCTCTTCTTATAGTCGGTTGTCGCGCCAAGAACGCGCGGATACTACTGTCCAACTGTAGACGGTTGCCGGGACGATATTGCGCAATTGGAAAATATCGTTGCGCAATTTCGCAAAGGTTCACCTTGAGTATGGACCGCGATATAAGAAAAAAACCTGTCGACCAGTGTCAGCGACACGAATGGCAACCCTGTTATTATCCGCGACAGCTTTCCACGTCACTTTTCTCCAGCCGAAACGAGCGAATTCATGAGCACTGACAAGACCAATCAGTCCTGGGGCGGCCGCTTCAGTGAACCCGTCGACGCCTTCGTCGCCCGCTTCACCGCCTCCGTCACTTTCGACCAGCGCCTGTATCGCCACGACATCATGGGCTCCATCGCCCACGCCACCATGCTGGCCAAGGTCGGCGTGCTGACCGATGCCGAGCGCGACAGCATCATCGATGGCCTGAACACCATCCAGGGTGAAATCGAGGCCGGCCAGTTCGACTGGCGCATCGACCTCGAAGACGTGCACATGAACATCGAGGCGCGCCTGACCGACCGCATCGGCGTCACCGGCAAGAAGCTTCACACCGGCCGCAGTCGTAACGACCAGGTTGCCACCGATATCCGCCTGTGGCTGCGCGACGAGATCGACCTGATCCTGGGTGAAATCACCCGCCTGCAAAAAGGTTTGCTTGAGCAGGCCGAGCGCGAAGCCGGCAGCATCATGCCCGGCTTCACCCACCTGCAAACCGCGCAGCCCGTGACCTTCGGGCACCACATGCTCGCCTGGTTCGAAATGCTGAGCCGCGACTATGAGCGTCTGGTCGACTGCCGCAAGCGCACCAACCGCATGCCACTGGGCAGCGCGGCGCTGGCCGGCACCACGTACCCGATCGACCGCGAGTACACCGCGCAGCTTCTGGGCTTCGACGCCGTCGGCGGCAACTCGCTGGATAACGTGTCCGATCGTGACTTCGCCATCGAGTTCTGCTCTGCGGCAAGCATCGCGATGATGCACTTGTCGCGCTTCTCCGAAGAGCTGGTGCTGTGGACCAGCGCACAGTTCCAGTTCATCGATCTGCCGGATCGTTTCTGCACCGGCAGCTCGATCATGCCGCAAAAGAAAAACCCCGACGTGCCGGAACTGGTTCGCGGCAAGTCCGGTCGCGTCTTCGGCGCCTTGATGGGCTTGCTGACTTTGATGAAGGGCCAGCCTTTGGCCTACAACAAGGACAACCAGGAAGACAAAGAGCCGCTGTTCGACGCCGCCGATACCCTGCGCGACTCGTTGCGGGCCTTTGCCGACATGATCCCGGCGATCAAACCCAAGCACGCCATGATGCGCGAAGCAGCGCTGCGCGGCTTCTCCACCGCTACCGACCTGGCCGACTACCTGGTACGCCGCGGTCTGCCGTTCCGTGACTGCCACGAAATCGTTGGTCATGCGGTGAAGTACGGCGTGGAAAGCGGCAAGGATCTGGCGGAAATGAGCCTGGAAGAACTGCGCAAATTCAGCGACCAGATTGATCAAGACGTGTTTGCCGTGCTGACCCTGGAAGGTTCGGTGAATGCCCGTGACCATATCGGCGGCACTGCGCCGGCGCAGGTCAAGCAGGCAGTGGTTCGCGGCCAGGCGCTGCTCGCTAGCCGCTAAATCGCTAAAAGCTTCGCGAGCAAGCCCGCTCCCACACTTGATCTTCAGCGTTCACAAATTATGTGTTCACCAAGTCAAATGTGGGAGCGGGCTTGCTCGCGAAAGCGATATCAAAAACGCCACAAAACCTACTTCTTGGACGCGATCATCGCCATAAACGCTGGCATCGCCGCTTCCTTGTCCGCCGCAATCCGCTGCACGTTCGGATTTTTTTCCAGACGCTCAAGCAGTGCCTTGGCCGCCGGCATATCAGCCAACAAATCCAGGCCATAAAGCTTCTGCCCCACCGCGCAGGCCAACGGAACGCTGTACAGGAAATACAAATCCGCAATGCTCAGACTGTCGCCCGCGACATAAGGAGAGAATTTGCCGTGCCGCGCCAGCGAGGCGAACCCCAGCATCAACTCGGACTTGGTCCTCTCCTTGATCGCCTCTGGCACCTGCATGCCAAAAAACGCCTCGCCGTAGCACATGCGCCCCGGCAACTCGATGTACAGCTCGATTTCCTTGGCCAGCGCCAGCACTTGGGCGCGCTCGAAAGGATCACTCGGCAGCAGTGGCATGCCTTTCTGGCTTTGTTCGATGTACTCAAGAATGATGGCGGTTTCATTAACGAAACCCTGTTCGACGCCCAGCACCGGCACCTTGCCGCGAGGGCTGATGGCCAGCGCTTCCGGGCTCGGGCCAGGGTAAAACAGCACTTCTTCGAACGGCAGTCCCTTCTCCAGCAGCGCCAGTTTCACCATGTTGTAGTAGTTGCTGACGCAAAATCCATAAAGCTTGAGCATCACAAAGCCTCCAGGCCGTGCGGGGGTTGGCAGTCCTGTTTTATAGAACGCCCAAGCGTTTCTTGCCAGCAGCATCACAGCGCTGAATGCAGGTAAACTGGCCGCCTTAACTTGAGGAGCCTGCCATGAGCGAGCCAACTGATATCGAAATCGACGAAGAAGAGTTCGCCGAGAATACTTTGATCGAAGCCATCGAAAACCAGATCGAAAGCGACAACCCGCCTGCAGCCAAGGCGACCTTCAACAAGCTGACGCTGGTCGGTTACGAGCGTGAAGAAATCCTCAATCTGATGGCACACGTTTTAGCGGTAGAAATCGACGCGATCCTCGAAGAAGACCGCGCGTTCAATACCGAATGGTACGAAACCGCACTGCGTGCGCTGCCGGAACTGCCACCGGAAAAGAAGTAAACCCCAGCGTTGTCGGCGGGGCTTTGTGGCGAGGGGGCTTGTCTGTGGCAAGGGACTTGCCCCCGTTCGGCTGCGCAGCAGTCGTGAGATCTTTAGAGCCGCTTCGCGACCCAACGGGGCGATGCGGCGTTCCGACAAGCCCCCCCTCGCCACAAATAAGCCCTGCCATCCCCCACAACAAACCGCTCCCACACAAATTGTCACCCATCATTCCTGCCTTCCCCCAGACCCTGACTACACTGGTACGCACCCCGCTGCCGCACCACTGCCGGGGAATGCTTCCCGAGGCGAAAAAAACCCTGATGCAGGCACTGGACATGCCGCAAAAGTGAGCTCACCTTAGGGGCGCTATCGTCTAATTCCTAGAAAGTCTGGAGTCCTTATGTCGCTTACCCCTGAGTTGGTTGCCGAACTGGAAATCCTCGCACTCTTTAACCTGGACAGTTCCCAGGAAGGTTTGAAAATTCATCAGACCGCTGCCCCGAAAGCCATTGCCGCCGCCCGACGCCTGTTTGAAAAAGAACTTATCGACCAGCCCGATGGCGGTTACCTGACCAGCCTTGGGCGTGACGCCGCACAAAATGTGCAGACGCTGCTGACCATTCTGAGCGTCGAAGAAACAGCCTGAAGACCACCACATCGCCCACGGAAATCCCTGCAGCCGGGTTTTCCGCGGGCACACTCCGTGACCTCCCGTACCCGCGATAAATATCTGACGTCAAAAAACAAATTCAGCTTAAGAGTGGCAGGCCCGAAGCGCTAAACTGCCCCTCATGCGCCAATCCCACTTCCGAGCCTCGCGAGCCGGTTTGAGCTGACATGACCCGCACCCATGAAATCCGCCCCGATCTGGACGAGGGAATCGACCGCAAGGTTCTCAGCCAACTGCGTGCACGCTTTCTAAAGCTCAATGAAGGTCGCATGGCCCGGGCCATGGAAGGATTGTCGCCCCGCCAGCAAACGGTGCTGACGCTGCTACCGCTGTTTTTCCACGTTAATCATCCGTTACTTCCGGGGTATGTTTCCGGCAGCACGCCGGCCGGGCTGTCGAACTTCGAACCGGATGCCAATGTCCTCGCTGAAGCGCAACGCCTGACCCGCTCGTTCTCCTACAAGCCGCGCCACGGCAGCAATCCGCCGCGACCGATCCACGGGCTGTTCCTGATGGGCAGCCTCGGCACGCTGGCTCAAGCCGATCAAAGCGACATGGACGTCTGGGTCTGTCATGCGCCGGACCTCAGCGAAAGCGAACTCGCGGAGCTGCGTAAAAAGTGCCAGTTGCTGGAAATCTGGGCTGCCAGCCAAGGGGCCGAAGCGCATTTTTTCCTGATCGACCCGACACGCTTTGTGCTTGGCGAGCGCGATACCCTGTTGAGTTCCGAAGACTGCGGCACCACCCAGCATTACTTGCTGCTGGACGAGTTCTATCGCACCGCCATCTGGCTGGCGGGCCGCACACCGATCTGGTGGCTGGTGCCGATCTACGAAGAATCAGCCTACGACCGGTACACCCACACGCTCCTGTCAAAACGCTTCATTCGTGCCGACGAAAGCCTGGACCTGGGGCATCTGGCCTACATTCCTCCTGGCGAATTCATCGGCGCCGGGCTCTGGCAGCTGTTCAAGGGCATCGAGTCGCCCTACAAGTCGGTGCTCAAGCTGCTGCTGACCGAGGTCTACGCCAGCGAACATCCGAAGGTTCATTGCCTGAGCCTGCGTTTCAAACAAGCCGTGTTCGCCAATCAACTGGACCTCGACGAATTGGATCCGTACGTCGCGGTCTACCGCCGTATCGAGGAATACCTCCTGGCTCAGGGCGAACCGGAACGGCTGGAATTGGTGCGTCGCGCGCTGTACCTGAAGGTCAATCGCAAACTCACCGGCAACAGCCGCACACAGAGCTGGCAACGTTCATTGCTTGAGCGACTGGCTCAGGAATGGGGCTGGGATCAACGACAACTGGCGCTGCTTGATAGCCGTAGCCAGTGGAAAGTGCGTCAGGTCAGCGCTGAACGCCGCGCCCTGGTCAACGAGTTGAACTACAGCTATCGCTTCCTGACCCAGTTCGCCCGCACCGAACACACCGTCAGCCTGATCAACAAGCGCGACCTCAACGTGTTGGGTCGACGGTTGTACGCAGCTTTTGAACGCAAGGCCGACAAGGTGGAGTTCATCAACCCGGGTATCGCCCCGGACCTGGCCGAAGACACGCTGACGCTGGTGCAGGCACCCAACAAGAAAGAGCCTGGGCAAAGTCAGTGGGGTTTGTACAACGGCAGCCTGACCGCTCAGGAGTGGGAGCATTTCGCGCCGATCAAGCGCAGCCGCCAACTACTGGAACTCCTGACCTGGTGCCACCGTAATGGCGTGATCGACAGCAGTACCCGACTCGCCCTGCACCCCGGCACGAGCGACCTGAGCGAGTTCGAGCTGTTCAACCTGCTCGGCAGCCTGCAACAGACTATCGCCCTGCCCCTCTCCACCGTCGCAGAGGCCCCTCTGCTGAGCCCCAGCGTACCGAGCGAGGTGTTGATTCTGGTAAACGTTGGCGTCGATCCGCTCAAGCATCATCGCGACTTGAACATCCTGATGACCACCGAACGCACCGATTCCCTGAGTTATGCCGGGGTCCGCGAGAATCTGGTGATGACGCTGGATCAGGTCACGCTCAACAGTTGGAACGAAGTGCTGGTCAGTCGTTTCGACGGCCCTCACGCCTTGCTCGACTGCCTGCGCGCTTACCTCAACAATCTGCCAAGCGGGCTACTGCAACCCAAATTGCGGGTTCGCTGCTTCTGCCATAACCGAGCGCAGTTTATTGCCCGACGGGTAGAAGAGGTGATCGACACCGCACAGAACCTGCTACTGAGCAATCTCAATCACCGCTACCTGATACAGGTTCAACAGCACTATCACGTCCTGGAATTGGTGCCGGGACAGGTGCATCACGTCGCCATCGCCACCTTGCCGGCACTGATCGATTACCTGGGAGAGGAACTGGCAGAGTACAGCCCGCTGCACCTGGACCCGATGGCGCTGGAAGATCACGACCTCGCGCTGATCCTGCCGATGGGCCAGCCCGAGTGCATTCAGGTGTACTACAGA
Organism: Pseudomonas sp. P5_B2; assembly: GCF_056400445.1. Taxonomy (NCBI): domain Bacteria; kingdom Pseudomonadati; phylum Pseudomonadota; class Gammaproteobacteria; order Pseudomonadales; family Pseudomonadaceae; genus Pseudomonas; species Pseudomonas sp. P5_B2. Next base: position 54,488 of record NZ_JBFULH010000001.1, read on the forward strand.
ATTAACGAGGATCAGGCCGATTTGTACGTTCTGGACGAGTTCAATGCGCTGTGGCAACAACGCGTGCCCTATCACGATGAACACAGTCTGTTGGTGCCACTGCAACGCTTCCTGCAGTCGATCCAGTACCGGCGCGATGCCTTGATGCCGATGTACACCGCGCAGCCCTTGAGCCTGGACACGTTGTACTACCAACTGCTGCCATCCGGCCCAGGGCGAGCGCGCCGAGTCGAAGCGCGGCCAGCGCCGCACACGCCGGTCAACAAACCGTTCTACGACGTGCAGGCGATCATTGGCAAAGCCGCGCCGGGCACGGCGCAGGTAACGTTGTATTGCAATCAGCGAGAGTTTTCAGAGTTGGAACATGGCGACCAACTGTTCAGCGTGGTCGCGCAGGAAATCGTCGAGCAGCGTCGCGAAACCGAACGCTATCGCTGCTACATCACCGACCTTGACCTCTCGGGCCTGCTCGGTGACGGTCAGAATTCCAGTAATTTATACCTGCGCTACAAGGCTGACCTGGAGCGCTCGTTGAACGAGGCGCTCGAACAGGTCTGAGGGGCGTTATTCCGGGAAGTGACCGCCATTGGCGGGCTGTGATTCGACTTCCAGCAACGTCAGCTTGAGGGTCTTGCCGCCCGGTGCCGGCCAGTCGATGTGCTGACCGACCTTGAGACCCAGCAGCGCACTGCCGACCGGCGCCAGAATGGAAATCTTGCCTTCGTCGGCGTTGGCATCCTTGGGATAAACCAGGGTCAGGTGGTAGTCCTTGCCACTGCTTTCTTCACGGCAATGCACGCGGGAGTTCATGGTCACGACATCGGCAGGCACTTCGTCGTGACCGACCACGGCATCGGCGCGATCCAGTTCGGTTTGCAGCGCGATGACGCCCGGCAGCGTGTCATCCAGGCTGTCGATCAGGCGCTCCAGACGTTGCACGTCCAGACGAGTAAGGGTGATGGAAGGTGCGGTCATGATTGAGGCAGACTCCTTTCTTCTGCACAGAAAAAGCAAAACCCCGCCAGAAGAAGACGGGGTTTTAACGAGCCTCGATGGGTTGAGGCGTTTCTGGACACTATCACAGCTCAATAAATATACAAGTGAGGCGCGACCAGCACCTTGTGGCAAGGGGGCTTGTCTGTGGCGAGGGGGCTTGTCGGAACGCCGCATAGCCCCGTTGGGTCGCGAAGCGGCCCTAAAGATCTCACGACTGCTGCGCAGCCGAACGGGGGCAAGCCCCCTCGCCACACAAGCCCACTCACCACAAAAGCAACTATGCCAAGGATTTGCGCTGAGCTGCCTGCGCACAAATAACGCGCCGCCGCTCATCATCCGCCGAGCGCCATTCCCGGATGTCTTCGACATGACGAAAACATCCAAGGCAAACCTTCTGCTCATCCAGCCGGCACACACCGCTGCACGGCGAAGGCACCGCCGGGCTGATATTGCTGTAGAGCGGTTTAGGCGCGCGGACGGGCGCAGGCTGGGTCACGATTTCACAGACCTTCGAAATCGAGTTCGACGTCAGCTTGCTGCTTGACGATGCGCTCAAGCATTTCGCCCAGCTGCTCTTCGCTCTTGTCGCACATCCAGCGCTCGCTCTCTTCGTCGTAGTCGAAGTGGAAGCCACCGGACACAGCCGCCAGCCACAGCTGACGCAGCGGCTCCTGACGACTGAAGATCAACTGGCTGCCGTTTTCGAACTTGACGGTGAGCACACCGGCCGAGCTCTCCAGATCGATATCCAGGCCACTCTCATCGAAAACATCCTCCAGTGTCTGCTGGGTGGCATCGACCAGATCGTGGAAACGGGCTTCGGTCAAACTCATTGCGGCAACCTCAAAAAGTGTCTGTTAACGCTCAAGCGCCGCAAGATACGGGCGAGCCCCGGTGATTGCAAAGGATAACGATCAAGCACCGATATAGGTACATCAAACACAGTACCTGTGGGAGCGGCGATGCAGCGACCCGACTAGCCTGCGAAGAGCCAGCACATTTATATCTATGTTGACTGAGCCACCGCTTTCGCGGGCAAGCCCGCTCCCACAGGGATTGCGCTTGGCTGACCGGCTCAGTCAAGCCCCGCCGGACGGGACCTCCATCGCATAGGCAAGCTGTCGGGTGGCCGGTATACTCCGGCGCAATTAATGCATTTTCAAGGATTTCGCCATGAAGCGCCTGATCTCCTCCCTTGCTGCGCTCGTCGCGGTTGCCTGCCTTGTGTCGGCCTGTGGTCAAAAAGGCCCGCTGTATCTGCCAGACGAAGACATGGACCCAGTCGAGCAGGCCAAGTCGTCGCAGCAGCAGCCTGCATCCAAAGCACACAAGCACGACGTCTACCAATAAGGGAACGACATGGACGCTTTTAATTACCGTGGCGGGGAGTTGTTCGCCGAAGGTGTGGCCCTGTCTGCCATCGCCGAACGTTTCGGCACACCGACCTACGTCTACTCCCGTGCGCACATCGAAGCTCAGTATCTGGCATACGCCGATGCACTGGCCGGCATGCCGCATCTGGTTTGCTTTGCAGTCAAGGCCAACTCCAACCTGGGTGTGCTGAATGTCCTGGCGCGATTGGGCGCCGGTTTTGACATCGTCTCCCGTGGCGAGCTGGAACGTGTTCTGGCCGCTGGCGGCAGCGCCGACAAAATCGTGTTCTCCGGTGTCGGCAAGACCCGTGACGACATGCGTCGCGCCCTCGAAGTCGGCGTGCACTGCTTCAACGTCGAATCCACCGATGAGCTGGAACGCCTGCAAGTGGTTGCCGCCGAACTCGGTGTTCGCGCGCCAATCTCGCTGCGTGTGAACCCGGACGTTGATGCCGGCACGCATCCGTACATTTCCACCGGCCTCAAAGAGAACAAGTTCGGCATCGCCATTGCTGATGCGGAAGACGTGTACGTCCGTGCCGCGCAGCTGCCGAATCTGGAAATCCTCGGCGTCGATTGCCACATCGGTTCGCAACTGACCACCCTGCCGCCGTTCATCGATGCCCTCGACCGCCTGCTGGGCCTGGTCGACCGCCTCGGCGATTGCGGCATCTATCTGCGCCACATCGATCTCGGTGGTGGTTTGGGCGTGCGTTACCGCGATGAAGAGCCGCCACTGGCTGGCGACTACATCAAGGCTGTGCGCGAGCGTCTCGACGGTCGTGAGCTGGCGCTGGTGTTCGAACCGGGTCGCTTCATCGTGGCCAACGCCGGCGTGCTGCTGACGCAGGTCGAGTACCTCAAGCACACCGAACACAAAGACTTCGCCATCGTCGATGCGGCCATGAACGACTTGATCCGCCCGGCGCTGTACCAAGCCTGGATGGACGTCACCGCTGTTCGCCCGCGTGAAACAGCAGCTCGTGCCTACGACATCGTCGGCCCGATTTGCGAAACCGGCGACTTCCTGGCCAAGGATCGCCAGCTGGCCCTGGAAGAAGGCGACCTGCTGGCCGTGCATTCGGCTGGCGCCTATGGGTTTGTCATGAGTTCCAACTACAACACCCGCGGCCGCGCCGCTGAAGTATTGGTGGACGGTGATCAGGCAGTTGAAGTGCGTCGGCGTGAGACGGTAGCCGAGTTGTTTGCTGGCGAAAGCCTGCTGCCGGAGTAACCCCATGCTGCTGCGTTTTACCAAGATGCACGGCCTGGGCAATGACTTCATGGTCCTCGACCTGGTCAGCCAGCACGCGCATATTCTGCCCAAGCACGCCAAACAATGGGGCGATCGGCACACTGGTATCGGTTTCGACCAGTTGCTGATCGTCGAAGCGCCGAGCAACCCGGACGTGGATTTCCGTTATCGGATCTTCAACTCCGACGGCTCCGAAGTGGAACAGTGCGGCAACGGTGCGCGCTGTTTCGCCCGCTTCGTGCTCGACAAACGCCTGACCGCAAAACGGCAGATTCGCGTCGAAACCAAAAGCGGCATCATCGAACTCGATGTGCGTAGTGACGGCCAGATCAGTGTCAACATGGGCGCACCGCGCCTGGTTCCGGCCGACATTCCGTTTGTTGCCCCGGAACAGGCCTTGAGCTATCCGGTTGACGTTGATGGCACCCCGGTCGAACTGGCCGCCGTGTCCATGGGCAACCCGCATGCCGTGCTGCGAGTCAGCGATATCAATAACGCACCGGTGCATGAGCTGGGTCCGAAAATCGAACACCACCCGCGCTTCCCGGCGCGGGTCAATGTGGGTTTTCTCCAGGTTATCGACCGCAGCCGTGCACAGTTGCGCGTCTGGGAACGTGGCGCCGGGGAAACCCAGGCCTGCGGAACCGGTGCCTGCGCAGCCGCAGTGGCCGCGATCAGCCAGGGGTGGATGGATTCGCCGCTATTGATCGACCTGCCTGGCGGGCGCTTGTCCATTGAGTGGGCAGGCCCAGGCCAACCGGTCATGATGACCGGCCCGGCAGTACGCGTATATGAAGGACAAGTGCGTCTTTGAGTGAGCGAAATCCATGACCGACAAGCCCCAGGTTCCCGCCCTGCAGCCCGACGAAGCCCCTTGCGAAAGCCTTGAGGTGGCGGCTATTGCCGCGTACCTGGAGGCTCATCCGGACTTCTTCGTCGAACACGAAGAACTGCTCCCGGCCATGCGCATTCCGCACCGCCGCGGCGATACCGTTTCGCTGGTCGAACGCCAGATGACCATCCTGCGCGACCGCAACATCGAGTTGCGTCATCGCCTCTCGCACTTGATGGACGTCGCCCGAGACAACGACCGCCTCTTCGACAAGACCCGCCGCCTGATTCTCGCGCTGATGGACGCCACCAGCCTGGAAGACGTGGTGATCAGCGTCGAAGACAGCTTGCGCCAGGACTTCCAGGTGCCCTTTGTCAGCCTGATCCTGCTGGGTGACAACCCGATGCCGGTAGGTCGCTGGGTCACTCACGCCGAAGCGCAAACCGCCATTGGCGGCTTGCTGACGGAAGACAAAAGCGTCAGCGGCAGCCTGCGTGAACACGAACTGGACTTTTTGTTCGGCGAGGAACAGCGCAAGCAAATCGGTTCCACCGCCGTCGTCGCGATCAGCCATCAAGGCATTCACGGCATCCTGGCTATCGCCAGCCGTGATCCGCAGCACTACAAAAGCTCGGTCGGCACCCTGTTCCTGAACTACATCGCCGAAGTCATGGGTCGCGTGCTGCCACGGGTCAACAGCTCCCTGCGCTCGGTACGCTGACCATGGAACGGCAACTGGACGCTTACTGCGAACACCTGCGCAGTGAGCGACAGGTGTCGCCTCACACGCTTTACGCCTACCGCCGCGACCTCGACAAGGTGCTGGGCTGGTGCGCCAAACAGAACATCGACAACTGGTCCGCCCTGGACATCCAGCGCCTGCGCAGCCTGATCGCTCGCCTGCATTCACAGGGTCAATCGTCCCGCAGTCTGGCACGGCTGTTATCGGCGGTGCGCGGGCTCTATCACTATCTGAATCGCGAAGGCCTTTGCGACCACGACCCTGCCAATGGCCTGGCACCGCCCAAGGGTGAGCGCCGCCTGCCGAAAACCCTCGACACCGACCGCGCATTGCAACTGCTGGAAGGTGCCGTGGAAGATGATTTCCTGGCGCGGCGGGATCAGGCCATTCTGGAGCTGTTCTATTCTTCGGGATTGCGTCTTTCGGAATTGACCGGGCTCAATCTGGATCAGCTGGATCTGGCCGACGGCATGGTTCAAGTGCTGGGCAAGGGCAGCAAAACCCGACTATTGCCGGTCGGCAAGAAAGCGCGCGAAGCGCTGGAACTCTGGTTGCCGCTGAGGGCCATGACCAACCCGGCAGACGATGCCGTGTTCGTCAGCCAGCAAGGCCGGCGCCTCGGCCCACGGGCCATTCAGGTGCGGGTCAAGGCAGCGGGCGAGCGTGAACTGGGGCAAAACCTGCACCCGCACATGCTGCGGCACTCCTTCGCCAGCCACTTGCTGGAGTCCTCGCAAGACTTGCGCGCGGTTCAGGAATTGCTCGGCCACTCCGACATCAAGACCACCCAGATCTACACCCACCTGGACTTCCAGCACCTGGCCACGGTTTACGACAGCGCCCATCCACGGGCCAAACGCATTAAGGGCGATGACTCATGACCATCCAATTGATCACCTTCGACCTCGACGACACCCTGTGGGACACCGCCCCGGTGATCCTCAGCGCCGAAGCCGTACTGCGCGAATGGCTGACCGAGCATGCGCCGAACCTGGGGGGCGTACCGGTAGAGCATTTGTGGACCATTCGGGAGCGGATCCTGAGCAGCGAGCCGGGGCTCAAGCATCGCATCAGCGCACTGCGTCGCCGTGTGTTGTTCCATGCGCTGGAAGAGGCCGGCTACGACCATGACCAGGCAAACGATCTCGCCGACAAAAGCTTTGAAGTGTTTTTGCATGCGCGACATCAGATCGAAGTGTTCCCCGAAGTCGAGCCGACCCTGATAACACTGGCCAAGCACTATGCCTTGGGCGTGGTCACCAACGGCAACGCCGACGTACGTCGGTTAGGGCTGGCGGATTACTTCAAGTTTGCCCTGTGCGCCGAAGATATCGGCATCGCCAAACCGGATGCGCGTTTGTTTCATGAGGCGTTGCAACGGGGTGGGGCGACAGCGGAAACGGCCGTGCATATTGGTGATCATCCGGGTGACGACATTGCCGGGGCGCAGCAAGCGGGGTTGCGGGCGGTCTGGTTTAACCCTCAAGGTAAATCGTGGGAAGCGGAGAAAGCGCCGGACGCCGAGATTCGCAGTTTGACCGAGCTGCCAGCGTTGTTGGCCCTTTGGAACTCCCAGCACTGATCTTGTGCATTACACAAATTTAATGTGGGAGCGGGCTTGCTCGCGAAAGCGCTGTATCAGCCGCCATCAATACTGACTGACACCACGCCTTCGCGAGCAAGCCCGCTCCCACATTGAATCGCGCTGTATTTGAGGATTTTGTACCCTCCATGAAAAAGCCCGCAGCGACGGCGGGCTTTTTCAGCAAGCAAGTGCAGACGCTTAGATAGGCCGGCTGCCGTACTTGTTATCAGGCTTCTTGGGAGGATCGGCGACCACATTAGCCTCCACTTCCTGCACCTTGCCACCTTTGGCCAAAAACTCTTCCATGGCCCGCGCGAGTGCATCGCGTTCCTTGTTCTTGGCTTCAACGCTCGGCAGTTCATCGACCGATACCGCAGCCTTGGCTTTGCCTTTGGCGGTCGGAACGGGCGCTTCACCACCATCGTCTTCAGCGACGTCTTCGGCCGCTGCTTCCAGACCTTCTTCGGTTTCGTCGTCGTCGCCTACTTCGAGGTCGTCGTTTTCCAGATCATCGTCGCTCATGTTCTACCTCATGACTCTTGCGAAAAGCAGATTAGTTATAGCCCAGCTTTACCGTCTGTCGACAGTCGCCGGAAAAATTCAATAACCACTGGTGACCAGCGGTTCATGCCTCTTCACCGTGCACGGTGGCGAGGACTTTACGGGCACCGCCAAAATCACGGTGCTCGCCCAGATAAACACCTTGCCATGTCCCCAACGCCAGTCGGCCTGCCGAGATCGGCAAACTGAGCTGACAGCCAAGCACGCTGGCCTTGAAGTGCGCCGGGAGGTCGTCCAGGCCTTCGTCGTTATGCTCATAGCCGTCTGTTCCTTGTGGGACCAGACGATTGAAAAACCGTTCGAAGTCGCGACGTACCGCCGGATCGGCGTTCTCGTTGATGGTCAACGACGCCGAGGTATGCTGCAGCCACAGGTGCAACAGACCGACCCGACACGCCTTGAGTTCAGGCAAGCCGGCGAGTAACTCGTCCGTTACCAGATGAAAGCCCCGGGGCCTTGCCCGCAGGGTAATCAGAGTCTGTTGCCACATACAGTTCTCCGCACGTTCGGGGCGCATTCTAGCGCGCTCTGGGAAAAAACAAAGGCCCTAATATTCCTTCAATGATGTAAGCCATTGGCCGCAGAAAAACGCCCGTCGTAAACGCCCCTGAACGTGTACGAAAAAACCTTTCAGCAGTACCTTCACTGACAAACGCCAGACAAAAAAATGCCCGGCAAGCCGGGCAAGTTTTTATGCGCGTATTACAAGTTGTAGCCGCGTTCGTTATGAAGTGCCAGGTCGATGCCGACAGCCTCTTCTTCTTCCGTGATCCGCAGGCCCATGACAGCGTCCAGGACCTTGAGAATGATGAAGGTGACGATCGCGGTGTAGATCACCGTGAAGCCCACGCCTTTGCACTGAATCCAGACTTGTGCACCGATGTCGGTGACGGTGCCGAAGCCACCCAGAGCCGGTGCAGCGAACACGCCGGTCAGGATTGCGCCGAGGATACCGCCGATACCATGTACGCCGAACGCATCCAGGGAATCGTCATAACCGAGTTTGCGCTTCAGGGTCGTGGCGCAGAAGAAGCACACCACACCGGCCGCCAGGCCGATGACCAGCGCGCCCATCGGGCCCACGGTGCCAGCGGCTGGAGTGATTGCCACCAGACCGGCGACCACACCCGAGGCGATACCCAGTGCACTTGGCTTACCGTGAGTGATCCACTCGGCGAACATCCAGCCCAGTGCCGCAGCGCCGGTTGCGATCTGGGTCACCAGCATCGCCATGCCGGCCGTGCCGTTGGCCGCAGCAGCGGAGCCGGCGTTGAAGCCGAACCAGCCGACCCACAACATCGCGGCGCCCATCAGGGTGTAACCGAGGTTGTGCGGAGCCATCGGGGTGGTCGGGAAGCCTTTGCGCTTGCCCAGTACCAGGCAGGCAATCAGACCGGCCACACCGGCGTTGATATGCACCACTGTGCCGCCGGCGAAGTCGAGCACGCCCCAGTCCCACATCAGGCCGCCGTTGCCGGACCAGACCATGTGCGCAATCGGTGCGTAAACCAGGGTGAACCACACGCCCATGAAGATCAGCATGGCGGAGAACTTCATCCGCTCGGCGAAGGCACCGACGATCAGCGCAGGGGTGATGATGGCGAAAGTCATCTGGAAGGTGATGAACACCGCCTCAGGGAACAACGCCGCAGGACCGGTCAGGCTCGATGGCGTGACACCAGCGAGGAACGCCTTACCCATGCCGCCGACGAACGAGTTGAAGTTGACGACGCCCTGCTCCATGCCAGTCGTGTCGAACGCGATGCTGTAGCCATAAATGACCCACAGAATGCTGATCAGGCCGGTAATGGCGAAGCACTGCATCATCACGGAAAGAATGTTTTTGGACCGAACCATGCCGCCGTAGAACAGCGCAAGACCAGGAATGGTCATGAACAGCACGAGGGCTGTCGAGGTCATCATCCAGGCGGTGTCACCGGAGTTCAGGACTGGGGCTGCCACTTCGTCTGCCGCCATAGCCAGGCCGGGCATTACGAGGGACAACAGGGCTCCTAGCCCTGCGAATTTACGCAGAGTCATATTGTTTTCTCCTGGGGCGTTGGGTTTGTGGCGGCTTAGATTGCGTCGGTATCGGTTTCGCCGGTACGGATGCGAATCGCCTGTTCCAGATTGACCACGAAGATCTTGCCGTCACCGATCTTGCCGGTGTTGGCCGCCTTGGTTATCGCCTCGATAACCCGATCCAGATCCTTGTCGTCAATGGCGACATCGATCTTCACCTTAGGCAGAAAATCGACCACGTATTCCGCGCCGCGATACAGCTCGGTGTGACCCTTCTGCCGACCGAAGCCTTTGACTTCAGTAACGGTAATGCCCTGCACGCCGATCTCGGACAACGACTCGCGTACGTCGTCCAGTTTGAACGGCTTGATGATGGCAGTGACTAGCTTCATGAAAACTCTCTCCCGAATTGGTGGACTTGCCCCAGGAAAACAAACCCGTCTCAAGTCTAAGCGCAGTGCCTGGCTTTGTAACGCATCGTCGGCCTTGAATGCCCGTCCGACGCCAGCTAACCACCCCGAACGAAACACTTGCCCCGTTTCGCCTGGCGCACTGCATTCGACACAGCGACTGCATCAGTGCATGGGTTGATAGTCACTAAGCAGAAAGCTTGCCATCTCGACAAAACCTACTGAATTCAATCCTTTGGCCAATACCGCAGTCCGCCACCCTGATTTACCCGAGAACTAACGCACAACAACAGTGCGTTGCCGTCCGTCCGCATGCGCGAAAAACGTGCGTCGGTTGGCTACCGGAATTGACTATAGACACTGCGTGATACACTGCCCGCAAATGTTTCCAGGACCTTTCCCATGCTCGCGCCCAAAGACTTCCTAGACGCCCTGACGGGCACCGCTTCCCGCCTCTTCAGTGGCGATACCCCGTTGCCGAAAAGCGAAATCGAAAGCCAGTTCAAGGCGCTGTTGCAGAGCGGCTTCAGCAAGCTCGATCTGGTCAGCCGGGAAGAGTTCGATAGCCAGATGGTCGTGCTCGCACGCACCCGGGCACGGCTGGAGAGTCTTGAGGCGAAGGTGGCGGAGCTGGAAGCGAAGTTGACTCCACCTGCCGAGTAATACAGCAGACCCCACCGTGAAACCCAATTCACTGTGAACCCCATTCAACTGTGGGAGCGAGCCTGCTCGCGATAGGGTCGGAACGACCTTCAGATTTACCTGTAGGAGTTGCCGAAGGTTGCGAGCATTTGATCTTGCAGCCCATAACAGTCCCGGCAACGTCCTACAAGAAAACCACCGTCGTCCGATTGCGCCGTAATGCCCTGGTTCCTAAGCTCACTCGATGCTGAATGTTCAGCACTAGGTTTGGCGACCTGGAACCAAGCTATGCAGCGCAACCTCGTTCGAAATCAGGTATTTCTTTCCCGATTCGAATTATGGCGGCTGTGTGTGGGAGACCTTAGGGTCTGCCGGTATTCGCTTGGCCGGTTCGCCAACCCGCATGCAGCTGCCACCCTTATTGTTTGGCGACGATAAATGGCAGTTATCCATCAAGCGAATTTGAGTACTGCTTCATGAAAGATAACTATCTGATTCCTGACGTCTTCACCCGCCACAAACTCAACCTCCACGCCCTCCTCCTCGAAAACCAACCCTGGTTCAGCGCCCGCGACCTCGGCCGGCTACTCCGCCTTTTCCTTGACGAACGCGCCGTCCGAAAGCTCGACCCCGATCAACACCAGTCCGCGCGAGTCCTCATCCACGGGGTCATCGAAGACACCCTGCTGATCAGCGAATCCGGCGTCTACGCCCTATTGGTCTACCACTACTGCCCCGAATACCGAGGCCTGCGCGAATGGTTGACCCACGACGTGGTCCCCGCCCTCAGGGATGCGCAGCAACCGACCACAAACGAACGCCCGATTTTGAGCCTGTTGAACTGGCCGGAGATGTCATTGAGTTTGCTGCACTGGAATAACCAGCCGTGGATTCGGCTGCAGGAAGTTCCGCACATGCTGCCGAAGGGTGAACGACCACGGCGTGCGGTCAATGCACCGTGGTGGAAGCGAGCTTCCCGAATACTCCTGGCAATCTGAACGACAAAAAAACCCCACGCTTGTAACGTGGGGTTCGTTGAGTAGCGGAGGATCAGGCGCAGTGCGGAAGCCGCTCAACCTGATCCCGGATCGCAGCCCCTCGTTCAATCTCGGCTTTGCGCAAATCGTATGTCGTTTGCAGGTTCAGCCAAAACTCAGGGGTCGTATCCAGACAAATAGAAAGCCTGAGAGCCATATCAGCACTGACACCCCGACGCTGAAGCACGATGTCGTTCACCGTGGGTGTCGAAACGCTCAATGCTCTGGCCAGAGCGGCAGCCGTAAGGCTCAGAGGCTCCAGGTATTCCTCTTTGAGGATCTCGCCGGGGTGAACCGGGCGCATACCATTCTTAGTCATTACTCACCTCAGTGATAATCGACGATTTCGACATTTTCTGGGCCGTTAAGACCCCATAAAAAGCAAATTCGCCATTGAGCGTTGATGCGGATGCTGTACTGACCTTTCCGATTTCCCTCCAGCGCCTCCAGGCGATTGCCCGGCGGTGATCGAAGGTCTATCAGTACGGCAGCAGCATCAAGCATCGTCAGCTTTCGTTCCACGACACTCAGAATGGCTGACCACATACGGGTCTTACCGTTGCGAAACAGGAACTCGGTCTCAGAACACTTAAAGCTAACGATCATAATTTAAAGCTTAACGTTATGCATTAAGCTTGAGTGTATAACCTGACTTCCCAAATGCAAACTCGCTGTCTTGAGCCTTGGCCTTGCTTTCAAAACTTTAGGAAAAGGACTACATGCGTCCTTCAGAAGGCCTTCGAAACTCAGCCGAGTCCTACAAAAACAACCGGCAATTCTCATTGTTTCTAAACCGTGTTCACGTCTTAGCTTAAGGGCCAAAAAACCAGCTCACAAACCGAAGGAAGATCGCTGTGAAAACGAAAAAACGCCAAGCACAACTGTTACTCATCGTTGAGTTTCATTCCGAGGCACGCCGGTTAGCCGGGAAAATATCAGCCCATCAACGCCATTTTTTGCAAGTCGCTGCCGCTCACGGCAAAGAGCTTGAGCCAAGTGGCTGGCTTGCAGATGGTCGAGCCCGTCTAGCCCCCCCCAAAAGAAACCGCCTGACTGGCGTTTTTTTTCTCAACGAATTAGCGCACAACATCCGCAACATCCTGCGAAAACTTCGGTGCATCCAAAGCGACGCTAAATCACCGCATCCAGACTAATCTTCAAAAAACCGCAGGAAGCGGTCCCCGTAAAGCTCAAGGAACGACCATGTCCCTCTCCATCGTCCACAGCCGCGCCCAGATTGGCGTGGATGCGCCTGCCGTCACCGTCGAAGTCCATCTGGCCAATGGTTTGCCCTCGCTGACAATGGTCGGTTTGCCCGAAGCGGCGGTGAAGGAAAGCAAGGACCGGGTACGAAGCGCGATCATCAATTCAGGCCTGCAATTCCCTGCGCGGCGTATCACGCTGAATCTCGCTCCTGCGGATTTGCCAAAGGACGGCGGACGATTTGATCTGGCAATTGCCTTGGGGATTCTGTCAGCCAGCGTGCAGGTGCCGTCGTTGACGCTGGATGATGTGGAATGCCTGGGGGAGTTGGCTCTGTCGGGTGCCGTACGGGCCGTGCGCGGGGTGTTGCCGGCGGCGCTGGCCGCTCGCAAGGCCGGGCGTTCGCTAATGGTGCCACGGGCAAATGCCGAAGAGGCATGCCTTGCCTCAGGCCTTAAGGTGATCGCGGTGGATCATTTGCTGGAAGCGGTTGCGCACTTCAATGGGCACACACCGGTCGAGCCTTACGTTTCCAACGGTTTGCTCTACGCCAGTAAACCCTATCCCGACTTGAATGAAGTGCAGGGCCAACTTTCGGCCAAACGCGCTTTGCTGATTGCGGCTGCGGGGGCTCACAACCTGCTGTTCAGCGGACCACCGGGGACGGGGAAAACACTTTTAGCGAGTCGTTTGCCGGGGCTGCTTCCTCCATTGGCCGAAAATGAAGCACTGGAAGTCGCAGCCATTAAATCCGTTACCAGTTGCGTGCCATTGAGCCACTGGCCGCAACGACCGTTCCGCCAACCCCACCACTCCGCTTCCGGGCCGGCGCTGGTGGGCGGTGGCTCGAAACCGCAACCCGGTGAAATAACCCTCGCCCACCATGGCGTTCTGTTCCTCGATGAACTCCCGGAATTCGATCGCAAAGTGTTGGAGGTTTTGAGGGAGCCGCTGGAATCCGGCTACATCGTGATTTCCCGCGCCAAAGATCGCGTGAGGTTTCCGGCCCGCTTTCAATTAGTGGCCGCGATGAACCCGTGCCCCTGTGGATATCTTGGCGAACCCAGCGGCAAATGCAGCTGCACACCGGACATGGTCCAGCGTTACCGCAACAAACTGTCGGGGCCGTTGCTGGACCGAATCGACCTGCACCTGACCGTTGCCCGGGAAGCCACTGCGTTGAACCCTGCGCTGAAACCCGGTGACGACACCGCCACCGCCGCAGGGCTGGTTGCCAACGCACGAGAGCGACAACAAAAACGCCAAGGCTGCGCGAACGCTTTCCTTGATCTGCCGGGCCTGCGCAAACACTGCAAGTTATCCACAACCGACGAGGCATGGCTGGAAACTGCTTGCGAGCGTTTGACCTTGTCACTCAGGTCAGCCCATCGACTGCTCAAGGTCGCACGCACGTTGGCGGACCTTGAACAGGTCGATGGCATCACCCGCGAACATCTGGCGGAGGCATTGCAGTATCGACCAAGCACAAACTGACGAAAGTCATTCCTTGGTGAGATCAACCAACGGCACCTGCCTCACCTCAGTCTCCCGCCCACCCTGAATATCACTCACCGTCTTCAACGCCTTATCCACAGCCCCCTTATCCGCCAGCAAGCTGTACCTGATCTGAAACTGCTTCTGCTCTTTAACCCCAATCGTCGGTACCAAACCGATCGACCGCTGATACCGGCGGTTATAGGAAAAACTCGTCCCTGGCTCTAACCCAGTCACATACCCCTGCCCTTGCGTATCAGTGTTCTTCCACAATGAAAAAACCGGTAACTGCTGAGTATTAAACCCCACCGACACCCCAAGGCTCCCTGCCTTGTTATGCAGCACGGTCAACGTGTCACCTTTGGCATCGCCATAAGGCACAACGTTGTAAACCGTTTCGTCATAGTCCTTCGTCGGCGCGCGATAGGTTTGCCAATCCGGCAGCTCCCCTTTGGCCTTGTCGTTGAACGGCGACACCTGTTTGACCGGTGCCACAAATCGGGCGCCCTGCTCCAGGAACGGCGTACTGAAGTTACTGTGGTAAAGCGCTTGGTATTCCTTCGGATAATCACCGTTGTTGGTCAGGGAGTCATTGAGGGCAAACGTGACACTGCCGGGCTCGGTGACCAGTTCAGTCATTACCGAGAAATCGACTTTCTTGAACGCCTGCTCTTTGAGTTCGCCGCGCAGGCTGATCGCGTAAGGCGGTTTTTCATCGATATGCAGGGTGACTTTGCTGGCCGGGATGTTGGCGGCGCGGCCATGCAGGGTCAGCAGTTCGCCGTTGTCCATGCCGGGATGGCCGACCCATTCGTAGCCGCAGCGAGTGACGAGCTCGTTGAAGCCTTCGAGCCAGCCCAGGCCGCCACGACCGTTGAGCTCGATGAAGGACGGATTGACCACGTCCTTGACAGGCGAATCCCAGCCCATGCGCACATTACCGACCGACGCCTGCAGGACGTTCATACCGCGAGTCGGCACTACCGAGAGTTTCATTGTGCCGTTATTGATGTCGACGATGCTGACGCCCTCTTGCCGACCGCCGTGCAAGGTACGAAGGCTCACGGAGAAGGGTTTGTCGGTCTTCACACCGAGTTGCTGGCTGGTGATCTGCCAGTTTTGCGCGGCTTTGTCGCTGTCGAGCAGCACGTAGTCCCAAGCCATAGCGTGGGAGGCAGACAGCGCGCCAAAGGTAATGATGATTTTGAGCGGGGACATGGGAAAGCCTTTCTTGGAGTTGTGCATTTTTTATAGCGCTGATGAAACGATTCAGCAAGCATAAAAAAGCTGACACCCGAACCTTCCCAAACCAATTAAAATTGACCTTATGCAACCTACGGACGCTTAAGTTAGTCTCATACGGTTGAAGCTCCGGCAGATTGACGGCGATATCATGATGACACTAAGGTCGCCCCCTAAATGCAGGAGCAAGTACAGACACATGTGTCTGTCATTTTTGCGCAACGGAACGTATGGAGTTTGAATGCGCGGGGCACTATTACGCAGCGGTAAGAGCGGGTCATTCACTGCCCTCGGCGAAACAGGTCAACCGGTTTACCGGGCGGCCCTGCAATTGCGCGAAGCCATTCGCCGCAAGAACCCCGATTTGGTCGATCATCTGGCCATCCCTCAAAGCGATGAACTCGGCAACCAGATCGACTGGTACAGCGGCCTCGACGGCGATGTGATTCCGTGGAGCAGCGCGACTGAAGAAGAACGCGTCCCTGCCCGCCGCCAACTTGAAGCCCTGAAGACCGCGCTCGAGGAATTGAGCCAACGCTTCCTGGGCACTGAATCCGGCGAACAGCAGCAAGGCGACAAAGCCGTGTTCGGCAAGCTGCTCAAGCGTGTGATTCATTTCCCTGACGAAAACTTCGTCTACTTGGTGCAAGGCAAACCGGTGCTGACCTTTTGGGGTTTCGAGCATGCCGGTACCGGCATTAGCGATCCCCTGCACTGCCTCTATCAAATCCCGCCCGCGTTCACGCCGCCACCCGTCGTCGAAGCGCCTGTTGTGCCAGTGGTTGCTCGTCCGTGGTGGCGTCGCTGGTGGTGGCTGTTGCTGCTGCCGCTCCTGCTGCTGCTTTTGTGGCTGTTGCTCGGCCTGCGCGGTTGCGTCCCGCTTCCGTTGGTGGCGGTAGACCTGTTGCCCAAGGGCGTCGTGCCGGTGGAAAAACAGCTGGAAGAGCCGCCACTGCCTGGCAATGTCACGAACCTCAATGGCGTTCCAGTGACAGGCACCGTTATCGGTTCCACCACTGGAACCGGCACCGCCGTGACCGGAACGCATGGGGTGGAAACGCCGGCCGTCGAGGGTAACGAGGCTGATGCAGCATCCGCCGACTTGACCAAAGACCCAGCCAAAGACCCGGCTGCCGAAAACAAAACCGCGCCACCCGAAAACAAAACCACCCCACCCGAAAACAAAACCGCGCCGCCGGATGTCACATCGCCCGAAGCAGAAAAATCCGCCGCCGCAAAACCCGGCCCACCCCTGAGCATCCCGCCAGACGCCGCCGACGGTGCCGCCAAGTTCCTCGACGGGCAGTACAACGCAGGCGCCGGGATACAAGACCGCCGAACCGGCAAACCGCTGCGTCTGGAATACCAGCTCAAGGACGGTAAGGGCCAAGTCACCGTTCACCAGGCCGACGGCTCGAAATGCAGTGGGCCAGTAAGCGCTACCATGAAGGGTGGCAGCCTGGCCATCGACAGCCAGGGCCAGGCCGTATGCGGCGATGGCAGCACTTACGACATGCCCAAGGTCAACTGCCGCCCAGGGGCGACCACGGTCGCGGACTGCACCGGCGGTTACGGAACAGAACAATTCCCCATGTCCATGCGGCAAGCGGCCGAAAAAACGGAATAACCCGACATGTTGCCTGAAGTCACTCAATTCGAAGACACCGTCACGCTGGTCAGCGACACCGGCATCCAGTTCATGGATTTCGCCCTGCGCCTGGATCCCCGCAAGGAACCAGCGGGCGAGTTCGCACCGATGATCAGCGGGCTGATCTGCCGCCTGGCGTACAACGAAGAGAAAGACTTCTTTTTCTACGAGCCCGAACCAGAAAAGGTCGAAAAAGCCAAACCTGCGTTCAGCGTCGACATGAAAAGTAGCCTCGACTTACTCGACGGTATCTGGCTGCCGACCCCGTTTTTCCGCTTCATGCCACCGCATCGCTTCGATGAAGGTCCGATGAACTGGTCGCGCATGCGTCTGGTGAAACTGGCGACACCCGACATCGACGGCAACACCCACCGGCTGACAATGGCGTTCGATAGCCGCGTGATGCCCAAGCGTGACGGCACGGCTTACCTGGCGCCAAACGAAGAAGACATCAGCTCCGGCGTGTCTTTCAAACTCGCGACCAAGGCCAGCGAAACCCGCTGGTTCCTGGCACAGCCGTGGGTCAACGAGTGGCTGCTGGAAGTGTTCAACGAGGGCAATGCCCACCGTTCGCGCGCAGAACTGGACGCCGATATCCGCGCCAGTTATCACTTGGCGCACTACCTCAACCTGCTCAGCCTGTTGAGCACGCCGTCAGCCGCCCAGCAGTCGACGGCCCGGGCGAAAGTTGAAATCCCCGAGCTGAAAGTGGTCGCCAACGACAGCAATGGCTTGGTCAAACCGATTCCGGTGGACCTGGTGCTGGACGTCGGCAACTCGCGCACCTGCGGCATCCTGATCGAAAACCACGGTCAGGCCGGCTCCGGGCTGAAGCAGAACTACGTCCT
Source organism: Pseudomonas sp. P5_B2 (assembly GCF_056400445.1). Taxonomy (NCBI): domain Bacteria; kingdom Pseudomonadati; phylum Pseudomonadota; class Gammaproteobacteria; order Pseudomonadales; family Pseudomonadaceae; genus Pseudomonas; species Pseudomonas sp. P5_B2. The sequence goes on from NZ_JBFULH010000001.1 coordinate 72,378, forward strand.
GGAACTGCGCGACCTGATCACCCCCGAACACACCTACAACTTGCCGTTCGAAAGCCGCGTGGAATTCGCCCAGGCGTACTTCGGCAAGGACCACTGCTCGGTCAAGAGCGGCCGTCACGATGCGTTCCAATGGGCGACGATTGCCCGTGTCGGCAATGAAGCCAGCCGTCTGGCCAGCCGTCGTCGCGGCACCGAAGGCTCCACTGGCCTGTCCAGCCCGAAACGCTACCTGTGGGACGAAAACGCCTATGGCCACGGCTGGCGTTTCAACTGCTCGTACATCAAGACCGACAACGAGCCGTACGCCACTGCCGCGCCGTTCTCGCACCTGATCAACGAAACCGGGGAGGCGCTGTACAGCCTCGAAGAAGACGATCGTCTGCCAGTGTTCATGCCGCGTTATTCGCGCAGCTCGCTGATGACCTTCATGCTCGCCGAAGTGCTGGCCCAGGCGCTGTCGCAAATCAACAGCCCGGCCCAGCGCTCGCGCCAAGGTCACACCCGCGTGCCGCGTCAGCTCAACAGCATCACCTTGACCGTGCCGCCGGGCATGCCGCAGGCCGAGCGCAGCATCCTCAACGAACGCATGCTGCAAGCCATCGGCCTGGTGTGGAAAAGCCTCGGCTGGCATGCCGGCGAGGAAGATCCACATCAGGATCAAGCCGTCAGCCCGCGCACGCCGATCCCGAGTATCCGCGTGGAATGGGACGAAGCGTCCTGCGGCCAGTTGGTATACCTGTACACCGAGGTCAACGAGAATTTCGCCGGTCATCCGGAAGAGTTTTTCGACACCATCGCCCGGCCGGACAAGACCGACCGCCAACGGATCACCCTCGCGACCATCGACATCGGCGGCGGCACCACTGACTTGGTGATCAACGACTATCGCCTCGACCGTGCGGGTAATACCGGCAGCGGCAGCAATGTGCACATCGTGCCCGAGCAGCGCTTTCGCGATGGTTTCAAAATGGCCGGCGACGACATCCTGCTGGATGTGATTCAGGACTTCATCCTGCCAAGTTTCGAAAAAGCCTTGCAGAACGCTGGGGTGAAAGCCCCGGATTCGCTGATGTCGCGGCTGTGCGGCGATGAATCGGTCAGCGCCCAGGACATGATCCTGCGCCAGCAGCTGAACTTGCAGGTATTTGCCCCGCTGGGCCTGGCACTGCTCAAGGCGTACGAGCATTACGATCCGCAGGTGCCGCAAGAAGTCACCCCGCAAAGCTACCGCCAATTGCTCGGTGACAACGCGATCAGCAAGACCGTGCTCGACTACGTCAACGCCGCCGTGCGTCGCGATGTCGGCAGTCAGAGTGGTTTCGACCTGTATGCCGCGCCGATCAGCTTCGACCTGCAAAAGCTCCACGCCGCCTTCCTCAACGACCAGATCAACATCACCAAGATCCTTGGTGCGCTGTGTGAAGTGGTCGCGCATTACCCGTGTGATGTCTTGCTGCTGACCGGCCGCCCCTCGCGCCTGCCCGGCATCCAGGCGTTTATTCGCAAGGTATTGCCGCTGCCACCGGGACGCATTCTGGCGCTGCAAAACTACCGCACCGGTGGCTGGTATCCGTTCCACAAGAACGGCCTGATCGACGACCCGAAAARCACTGCCTCGGTCGGCGCCATGCTCTGCCTGCTGTGCGCCAACCACAGCGTGCCGAACTTCTACTTCCGTGCGTCGGCACTCAAGCCGTATTCGACGGTCAAGCACATCGGCGTCATCGACCTGAACAACGTGATCAAGGATGCGGACGTTCTGTACCGCGATATCCAGTCCGAAGACTACAAAATCAAGCTGCCGGAAATCGGCACGGGCGACACCGCCGACACGCCGCAGCTGGAAATGCGCGGTGATCTGCGCCTCGGTTTCCGCCAGTTGGCTACCGACCGCTGGGCCGCCTCGCCGCTGTACACCTTGCGGTTCACCAAGGCGGGGCGGGAGAAGTTTTCCCGCGCGATCGGTGAAAACGGCAGCGCGCCGCTGCTCAAGGTACGGTTTGAGGTCAAACCGGCGGACAAATACACGCGCAAGCAGGATCTGGTCAGCGACCGCCTCTCGGTTCGCGACATCGAATCCAACAGCAACAACGTCAACTTCAACCCGCGCAGCGACCTCGAGCTGGAACTCAACACCATGCTCGACGCCGGCCTGAGCGAGACCAAGTACTGGCTCGACAGTGGAAGTGTGAAACGCAAATGAAAGACCTGACCCCCGATCAAACTCAGCTCTCTGCCAGTTGGGCCGCTGTTTATGAAGGCGCCGGTCAGGCGCTGGACTGGATTGGCCAGACTCGCGGCAATGCGCCGCGCCTGGACAGCGAAGCCGACAACCTGAACATCCGCCTGCACCGCGCCCGCAACCTGGCTCAAAGCCTCGGTCGCGTGGCCTGCACGCCGATGACCATCGGCTTTTTCGGTTTGTCCCAGGCCGGCAAGTCCTACCTGATTTCGGCCCTGGCCGCCGGTCAGAACGGCAAACTGGAAACCGTGTTCGGCGACCATCGCCTGGACTTCATCAAGCACATCAACCCGGTGGGTGGCGGCAAGGAAGCCACCGGCCTGGTGACGCGTTTCAGCCGTCGGGCGACGGAAAGTCTGGATAAGGATTTCCCGGTAGAACTCACGCTGTTCAAGGAAATCGAGCTGGCGAAGATTCTCRCCAATGCCTGGTTCAAGGATTTCGACCTTGAGCGGATTTCCTACGAGATCGACGAAGAGCGCATCCAACGCGCACTCAAACCGTTCGAAGGCCGCGAAAACGGCCCGATGCAAACGGGGGTCAACGCCGACGATCTGGTGTCGCTATGGGATTACCTGCGCGACAACTTCCGCAACTCGGTGAAGAAACTTGAGCACCTGTACTGGCCCAAAGCATTGCAACTGGCGCCACGCCTGACCTTCCGGGAACGGGCCGAGCTGTTTTCGATCCTCTGGGGTGAGCAACGCGAGTTGACGCGCGTGTACCAGCAACTAGCCGGCGCACTGCACAAGCTGGGCCTGCCGGAGACCGTGTTCGCACCGTTGAAGGCCTTGGTGAGTTTCGACGACGACACCTACAGCCAGCGCGACAGCATCATGAACGTCGACATCCTCGAACGCTTCGGCACCTCGCTGGACTTGCCGATTGATGTTCGACCAGTGGTTGGCGATCGCCTGCAAAACAGCCAGGCGATCCCGGTCGCGCAACTGGCGGCATTGACCGCCGAAATGACCTTCCGCCTGATCGAGGCGCCGGTGGATGACATCGTCAATCAGGTCGACTTGCTGGACTTCCCCGGTTATCGCGGGCGCCAGAAACTGCACGAGATTGCCGATTCCAACAACCCGCAATCTGCCGCCAAGGACAACTCCGTTTCCCAGCTGATCCTGCGCGGCAAAGTCGCCTACCTGTTCGAACGCTACACCGACAACCAGGAAATGAACGCACTGGTGGTCTGCACCGGTTCGACCAAGCAGAGCGACGTCAACGACGTAGGCCCGGTGCTGACCCGCTGGATCGAAAAAACCCAAGGCGCCGACTCGGCCGCTCGCAGCAAACGCGACACCGGTCTGATCTGGGCGTTGACCATGCTCGACCTGCGCATCACCAACTCCCTCAGCCTGACACCCGATCAGTACGACGAGAGCTGGAACGGCATGGTCAAGCTGACCATGCTGGAGCGCTTCGGCAGCTTGAGCTGGATGAACGACTGGGCCGGCACACCGTTCCAGAACACCTACCTGGTGCGCAAACCGCGTATGGACGCAGCGTTCATCGGGCAGGACGCGACTGGTGCGGAAACCGGCCTTAATGCCATCTATCAGGAACGTGTCAGTGCGCTGGGCACCAGCTTCGCCAGCAACGCCCTGGTGTGCAAACACATCAAGAACCCGGTCAACGCCTGGGCAGAAATGCTGCGCAACGATGACGGTGGTATCAGCCACTTCAGCGGCAGTTTCAAAGGCGTGGCCAATATCGAATTCAAATTGCAGCGTATCCGCGAGCAATTGGGCGAGTGCCTCGAAGGCCTGACCACTCATGGCCTGAGCACTTGGTACCACGCCGACGGCGACAGCGCCACAGCCGCCAAGAAAGCCAAGGCGCAAATGATTCTGACGGGCCTGGGCCGTCGCCCGGCAGTACTTGGCGAATTGATCGATCAACTCGACATTCCGAGCGAAGAGGTGCGCGACCTGTACCTCAGCGGCGTGTACGAAACCGATGGAGAGCCGGCCGCGAACGAGGAGCCGCTCGCCCCGACACCGAGCCAGAGCCTGTACGGCAACGACGCCGGTTTCGATTTCGATTTCGGTGACGACCTGAGCCAAGACGCGCCGGCCACCAGCAATACCGGTACGCCGGCACCTGAGCTGCAAAGCAACGAACACCGTTTCGCCAAAGCGGCGTTCAAGGCGTGGATCGCGCACCTGCGTGAACTGACCACCCGGCAAAGCCTGCTCAACCTGCTGGGGCTGGAAAAGGCCTTGCTGGAAGCGGTGGTCGATGAACTGATCACCGCCGGCTATCGCCAGGATTTGCCGGGGCAACTCAGCCGCGCAGTCCTCAAGCGCGCACAAAGTGGATCTCGGCGCGATCAACTGGTCGAGCGCCAGGTACTGGAAGTGCAGCGGGTGCTGCGCGATTTCGTGTCCTGGTTCGGCTACCTCCAGAAACCGGTGAGCGAGCGTCCGAACAGCCGCGCCGGTGCCAAGGAGCCTTTGTTTTCGTTCTACACCGACATTGGCCCGGGACAAGTCCCCGTGCTTGCGGCGCAACCGGCGAATCAGGCGCAACGTTATCTGGGCGACTGGCTCTCGGGCCTGGCCTACATCACGCAGGACAATGCCGGCCATGGTGCCGGACGTGAAATCACCCCTGAACAGAACGAACGGCTGGGCCAAGTGCTCACAGCCTTCGTAGCGAGATAAGCAATGCCCATTCGTGTCGACCTGCTCGCGTTAGAGCCCAATGTACCTGGCCAGGCCCGCCTCACTGTGAAGAAATGGCAGGGTGGCGAGGAACAGTTGGAGTTTTCCATTCAGCGTAACCAGGACGGTTTTTACCTCCAGGACCACAAGGCCTGGAGCAACAATCCATTCTGGTTCAAGGTCTCGCGTTTCAATCTTGCGGCCAGCGGCGATGCCCTGGAAACGCAGGTCGGCCCGGTCGTGGTCGACCCGCTGCTGGAAGGCGGCGCCAACTCGCAATTCCAGATCGAACTGCGCGAACAGAACCACGGTCATGCCGATAAAGGCGTGGTTCGCCCAGGTGTTGGCTTGCTGCCGTCCACGGCCGGCGGCCAGACTCGTTCGACCTACGGCGGTGCCGAACTGACGGCGCCGAACGTACCGGCACCGGAGATCCTGGAAATCCCGGATCTGCCTGAACTGACCCTGTCCACCGCCGAGCCCGAAGTGGAGTTGGAGTCGGTGCTCACCGAGCCTGCCTACACGCCGCCTCCCCCCCCGGTTAAGAAAAGCAACAAAGGCCTGATCGGCCTGTTGGTTGTGGTGTTGCTGCTGGCGGCGGGCGCCGGATTCTGGTTCTACAAACGCACGCCGGCCCCTGCGGTTGCAGCCACTGCCGCCGCACCCGCCGGCGCCGATGCTCAAGCCTGTACCCTCGACAGCATGAACAGCCTGCCCGAGTTGACCTTCGTCCAGACATGTATCAAGGCAGCGCCCGACAGTGCCAAGTTGCTGGAAATCATCAACCAGGCCAAGTCCGGCAAACACTGCGGCGTCGCCCAGCGTCTGTACGCCAACCGTGCCCAGGCCGGTGATACGTTGATCGCCAATGCTTATGCTCGCGAATACGACCCTAAATACCTGAAGGCCAGCGAGTGCTTCCCGGCCGCGGACAACGCCACCGCCGCCTATTGGTATGAAACCATCCTGACCCAGGACCCGAACAACGCCGAAGCCAAGCAGCGTTTCGAGGAGTTGCAGAAGTGATGCGTTCGCCCATGAGTCGATTCCTGCTGAGCGGTGCCGCCTTGCTCGCGCTGTGCATCAGCCCGCTGTCCCAGGCCGATGACAAACCGCTGATCCAGGCCGGTAAAAAAACCCTGTTCCAACGCGTGCTGACAACGCCAGGCTGCAAAATCAGCCCGACGGCGGGCGGTGCCGAAGGTGAAGCACAACCAGTCTTCAGCCGCTTCTATGTGTACGAACGTGCGCAAGCGAAGAACGTCGAGTGGCTGAAAGTCGGCCCCGACAGCTACGGCAAAACCATTGGCTGGCTGCCTGCCAGCTGCACCACCGACTGGAAGATGCAGCTGACGCTGGCCTTCACCAACCCGGCCAACCGCGACCGGTTGCTGTTCTTCAAGGACCGCGCCACCGTCGAAGGCATCCTTGATGCACCGGACCCGGTCAGCAAAGTCGCACCGCTGCGGGCCACACTGAAAAAGGGCCAGCAAGCACCGGGCGTGCTGGCTGAAGAACCTGAATACTTCGTCGACCTGCAAAAGCAGTTCTACCTGCTGCCGGTGCTCAGTGGCGAAGAAGTCATGACCGAAAGCGGTTTCCGCACGCGCCTGCTCAACGTCGCCTCCGTCAGCAAGCCGGATGACAAGAACGCCAAGGGCGGTGCTGCAAACAGCGCTGCCGGCAGCAAGGAGGCCGAAGAGAAAAAGGCCAACCAGCTGAAGGAATTCAGTGCGGCCGTGGTGTTTGTCATCGACTCGACGATTTCGATGGACCCCTACATCGACCGCACCCGCGAGGCGATCCGCAAGGTTTACCAGAAGATCGAAGCACAGAATCTCGGCAAGCAGGTCAAATTCGGCTTGGTGGCTTTCCGCTCCAACACCCAGGCGGTACCGGGGCTGGAATACACCACCAAGATGTACGCCGACCCTACCAAGGTCAAAGACAGCGCCGACTTTTTCGCCAAGATCGCCGACCTCAAACAGGCCACCGTGTCGAGCAGCAGCTTTGATGAAGACTCGTTTGCCGGCGTCATGGAGAGCATCGACAAGGTCGACTGGAACCAGTTCGGCGCGCGCTACGTGGTGCTGATCACCGATGCCGGCGCCATCGAAGGCGACGACAAGCTATCGAAGACCGGTTTGAGCGCCGCACAGGTGCGTATGGAAGCCGCCAACCCGGGCGTGGCGATTTACACCCTGCACTTGAAAACCCCGGCCGGGGCCAAGGACCATGCCAAGGCCGAAGCGCAATACCAGAACCTGTCGACCTATCCGGGCACCAACACTTCACTGTACTACCCGGTGAACGCTGGCGATGTGCAGGAATTCGGGCGCAAGGTTGATGCCCTGGCCGGGGCGATCACTACGCAAGTGAAAGCCGCCTACATGGGCGAAGACGCCATCGGCAGTGCGGCGAACGCCAAGCAGGACCCGGCCGAGAAGAAAATGCTCGAAGACGCGGCGCTGATCGGCCACGCCATGCAACTCGCCTATCTCGGCGAGAAGACCAACAGCAAGGCCCCGCCGGTGTTCAAGGCGTGGATCACCGACCGCGACCTGATCAAGCAGAACATCCCGACCACCGACGTGCGGGTGCTGCTGACCAAATCCCAGCTCAGCGACTTGAGCGACGTGATGAAGCAGATTCTCGATGCCGCCAACGAAGGCCTGATTTCGCCGACGGAAATGTTCGATCGCCTGCGCGCCGTGGCGGCGACCATGGGCGCCGATCCCAATCAGCTCAAGCAGAACGGCAACGCCAAACTGGCGGACATGCACGTCCTCGGCGAGTACCTCGAAGACCTGCCTTATCACAGTGAAGTGCTGAACCTGGATGAAGAGACCTGGAAGAGCTGGGACGGTCTGGCGCAAGAGAAATTCATCCGCACGCTGAACACCAAACTGCGGCATTACCAGCGATACAACGCGGATGTCGACCGTTGGGTAGCTTTAGCCAAAGACAGTGATGCCCGGGACAACGTCTATCCCGTGCCACTGGAAATGATGCCTTAACGAGACGCCGATGCTTGATATCAAGAACCTGCTGGTGCGCCGTGGTGTAGGCGCACAGGCTCATCTCGTGCGATTGCCGCACTTGCAGGTCGGCGCCGGAGAAATCCTCGCCATCACCGGCGAGAGCGGCAGCGGCAAAAGCACGTTGCTCGAAGCCATTGGCCTGTTGCTCGCGCCCGTAGAGCTGGAACGCTTTCGCCTGGGCGCGACGCACGCTCAGGATATCGCCCAACTGCTGGCCACTGACGACCAGCCTGCTCTTGCAGCGGTGCGCTCACGGCATCTGGGATTCATTTTGCAGAGCGGCGGCTTGCTGCCGTTCCTGAGCGTGCGGGACAACATCAGTCTGCCACGCCGTTTGCTCGGGATGCCGGCCAAGAGCGAGCACATCGACCACGCCGTTGACGTGTTGCGCTTGCAAGGGTTGCTGGATAAACAACCTCAGGCCTTGTCGATCGGCGAACGCCAGCGCGTGGCCTGCGTTCGGGCCATTGCCCATGAACCGCTGCTGCTGTTGGCCGACGAACCGACTGCCGCGCTAGACCCTCACAGTGCCCGGCGATTGTTCGAGTTGCTCCTGAGCCTGGTGTCGAGCATGGGTTTGAGCGCGCTCGTTGTGTCCCATGACTGGGCCTTGCTGAAGGATTTCGGCTTGCCGCGACTCGGCGCTATCAGCCGCCAGGGAGAGACTCTGTTTGAACCGATGGACTGATCGCTTGCACCTGCTGGGCTCACTGGCGCTGCAAGACCTCTGGCACGACCGCAAGGTCTCACTGTGCATCGCCGCGTCCCTGGTGGCTGTGATCGCGCCGTTGTTGCTGCTGTTCGGGCTCAAACACGGTGTGGTCAGCCAGCTACAGGACGAACTGCTGCGCGACCCGCGCAACCTTGAAGTGAAGATGCTCAGTAACGGCAATTACGACACGGCCTGGATCGAACGTTTGCGCCAGCGCCCCGAGACCGGATTTGCCCTCGGCCAGACCCGCTCGCTCAATACCCAGGCTGACCTGTTGATCGGCATGCAACGGTTTGTCGAAGGTGCGGAAATCATCGCCACCGAGCCGGGCGACCCACAACTGAACCTGCCGTCACTCAACCCCGTCGGCAATCAAGTGATCCTCAGCGCCAGCGCAGCGCAACGCTTGCAGGCCAAGGTCGGCGACAATGTGCAGATGCGAGTCTTGCGCCGCCTGGACGGTGTCAATGAACGCGGCGAGATGACGCTGACGGTACTGGCCGTGCTCGACGCTGCCCGCTTCGGTCGTGCGGCCGGGTTTGTCGCCCCGCCGCTGCTGCTGGATCTGGAGCGCTTTCGCGACGGTTATCAGGTCAGTGGGTTCGGCGTTGACACCGGTAAGCCTCAGGGTAATCTGCAGCCGCTGTATGCCCGCGCCCGCGTGTATGCGCGCGACATCGATCAGGTCGCACCGCTGGAGCACTGGCTCAACGAACAACACATCGAAACATCGAGCCGTCTGGCCGACATCGACAACGTCAAAGCCATCAACCATGTGCTGGGGCTGATCTTTGGCGTGATCGCTGCGGCGGCACTGATCGGCTGCGTGGCGTCGATGGTCGGCGCGTTCCTGGCCAACATCGACCGTAAACGCAAAAGCCTGGCAGTCCTGCGCCTGCTGGGTTTCAAACGCAGGGCCGTTGGCGGTTTCGTGGTCCTGCAAGCGCTGGTACTGAGCCTGGCCGGCTACATTGGCGGGCTGGGGTTTTATGCCGTGGGCAGTCATTTGTTCGACTACCTGCTCGGCAGCAGCCGGGCCACCGGTACCTTCGTTTGCCACGTCACTGTTTGGCATGGCCTGGCCGCCCTGCTCCTGACCTTTTTGGTCGCTGCACTGGTGGCCGCGATCGGCGCCCTGCGAGCGATCAACATCCAACCTGCGGAGAGTCTGCGTGAGCTATAAACGTTTGGGCTTGCTGTTGCCCCTGAGCCTCGGCTACGTGCTCGACGCCTCGGCGGCGGGCTGGGAAGAGAAGTATTACAACCCGATGCCAGACGCCGCCGACGTCGTGCTGCCGATGCCCTGCGAAGGCTCGATGGTATTTCGCAAGGTGTTCATTCCGGTCGCCGGCCCGCTGGATGACTACCCGATCAACATCGGCCAGGACGGCGCGGAATACGGCTACGTCGAACAGACCCGTCCAACCTTTATCGCCGGCAGCTTTACCGGGGCCAAGAACGACAAATCCCGCTACTACCTGATGGCCAAGTACGAGATGAGTCAGTTGCAATACGCCGCGCTGACCGAAGCAACCTGCCCCACCGCCGCCACCAAGATGCGCTTGCCGCAAACGTCGGTGAGTTGGGTGCAGGCCATCGACGCCGCCGACAAGTACAACCTGTGGCTGCGCAAAAACGCCGCTGGCAAGCTGCCCAAGGAAGACGGCGCGCAAGGCTTCCTGCGCCTGCCGACCGAAGTCGAATGGGAGTTCGCCGCGCGCGGAGGGCTGGAAGTCGGTGCCGCTGAATTCCGCGACACGCACTACCCGATGCCAGAAGGCATCAACGCCTACGAGTGGTTCGCCGGGGCGCAATCGTCCAATGGCAAAGTGCAGTTGTCCGGTCTGCAAAAACCCAATCCGCTGGGCCTGCATGACATGCTCGGGAACGTCGACGAAATGATGTTCGAGCCGTTTCGCCTGAACAAACTCGACCGCCAGCACGGTCAGGCCGGCGGCTACGTCGTCCGTGGCGGTAACTACCTGACCGCGCAGGCCGACCTGCGTACGGCATTGCGCAAGGAAGAGCCGTATTACAATGCCGAAGGCCAGGTGAAAAACAAGACCACCGGCCTACGACTGGTGCTGGTTTCCCCGACCCTCACATCTCGCGAACGGGTCGCCAGCATCGAAAGCAGCTGGAAGAAACTCGGCACCGGCAGCAAGGAAGCCGAATCCGCTGACAAAGGCACCGTGCAATCCCTCAACACCCTGGCCTCGGGCGTCGAAGACAAAGCACTCAAGGAAAAACTCAAGGCCCTGGAAAATCAGCTGCGCGCCAGCAACCAGCAGCAGGAAGAAACCCGCGACCAGGCGATTCGCGCCAGCCTCAACCTGGGCGCGTTCCTGTGCACCAAAATGCTCGATGATGGTCAATACGTGGACTTCCTGCAAAAGAACTACAAGCTCAATTGCGAAGGTGCGGACAAAGACGCGAGCTGCGACATGCGTAAAACCAAGCTCGACGAGCAGAAGGATCGCCTGCACAAGCTCAGCCGTTACTACGCCAGCAGTCTGGTGGAGTCGGCGACCTTGTACGGCCAGCCACTGCTTGAAACGCAGGTCCCGGTGATGGAAGAAATCATCACCCGCAATAAACAGCTGCAAGAGCTCAAGCCTTACTTGCGCACCCACTGGGCCAATCAGAAGGCGTTCCTGCAAAAGCAGAAAATCGATACTGAAGCCTGGCTGAACAGCTGCAAAACCGTCACTCAATAACTTACCTTAATAACAACGCGTCAACACCGTTACGTAGGAGTTTTCACCATGTCGCGCAGCCTTTGGACTCGCTTCAAGCTACAGATCGCTTTCGTAGTCGCCGGCAGCCTGCTAATGACCGGTTGCGCCAACACTGGAAGCTCTATGCTCGGCGAAGGCGACGGTGCCGATCCGCGCCTGACCCAGGGCAATGATGCAGAGTTCTTCAGCAAATCCGGATACCAGGCCTGCGCCGTCGGCGCCGGTATCGGCATCCTCGCTTGCGCACTGTCCAACAGCAACAACAAAACCGTGTGCGTCGTCGCCGCCGGTATTACCGCATGCGGCGTGGCCATGGGCGCGAACTATTACCTGGATCAACGTCGCGCCGAATACGCCGACACCTCCACCCGTTTGGCGAAGATGAACAGCGACGTCGAACAAGACACGCAGAAGGTGATCGCCCGTACCGCGACCGCTCAGCAAGTGATCAGTGATGACCAGGCACAAATCGCCCAGATCAAAAAGGACATCGCCAACAAGAAAGTCGACAGGAACAAAGCTCAGGCGCAAATCGCCGGGATCGATTCGGACATCGCGCGCCTGCGTAAAGACCTGGCCAACATGCGGACCAAAGTCACCGAGTACAGCAAAGTGGCAGACGCCGAGCGCTCACAAGGCACCAGCGCCGAGATCRGGCAGGTGGACATGAACATTCAGAAAATGAACCAGAAAGTCGTCACCCTCCAGAAAGAAGTCGACGCTCTGTACAGCCAACGCTCCGCAATCACTCTGGGTTAAAGACATGACGCTACAACAACTGGTGATTTTCACTGCCGTCCTGACCCTGAGCGGTTGCGCGACCACGCCCGGCGAATGCGATGCGACCAATCGTGACAGCAGCATGCTGACCAAGATGAACTGCGACTACTCCGGTGGCTACAGCGATCAGGTCAAGCAGAAGGAACTGGCCCTGAGCGAGTCCCGTCAGCAAAACGCAATGTTCCATCAGGTGTACGAGAACATTCAGGCCCAGCAACTCAGTACCAAAACCGATCTGGCCAGCCAGCAGAAATCCCAGGCGGCGCTGAATCAGTCGCTGTCGCAACTGCTGACCTCGCTCAAGGCCAGGCGTGGCAACGAAGCCCACGTGCAGAAGCAGATCGCCGACCTCGAGAAGCAGCTCAAGGCTTCGCAAGCGGCGCCAACGACCAAGTCAACACCTGCGACGTTGGCGGCCAAGCAACAAGAGCTGAAAACGTTGCAGAAGAAGGTCAATCAGCTGCAATTCAGCCTCGGCTACGAAGAGTAACTTTTCACCCCGCAGGGCATCCCGACGGATGCCTGCACTTTTTCAGGAATCGTCGTCATGCAGCGGGTCATCAGGGATGCGCAAGCCACATCGGAGGGGATGAGTGCGCTRCAAGCCAAAGTCGCCCTTATCCAGAAACACTTTCCGCCAACCGTCGCCAGTCTGTTTGCTATCCCGCGGATGGGCAGCGGCGACGTGCTGGAATGGTGGACCGAACTGGGTGGCCAACCCACGCCCTATGCCGACCTCAACGAGGACGCGCAACGACGTTTGCTGGAAACCTATGAAGTGCGTCAGACGTCCCTCGAACAGCTGGCGGATGAACTGCAGAAACGCGGTCAACCGACGGTAGCGGATGACCTGCGCAGCCTGCTCGGCACGCCTGAGCTGGACAAACTCTACAGCCTCAACGGTGAGCCTTTGGTGGTGCGCTGGAACCTGCGTCCGCCCAGACCGATCCTGCCGCCGGTGGTTCCGGTGGTGCCGGTCGTACCGCCATCGCGGCGTGGCTGGTGGATCGCGGCGGCTTTGCTCGCGCTGCTGTTGCTGCTCCTGGCACTCTGGCTTTGGTGGTTCCTGCACCGTGAACCGGTTGTCGTGGCTCCACCTGTAGCGCCAGTGCCGCCGGTAGTGGCGCCCGTTGAGAAACCGGTCGAGAAACCGGTTGAGCCGGTCCCCGAGCCTGTCGTGGAACCGGAACCGAAACCTGTTCCGGTACCAGAACCCACGCCAGAACCGGTACCGCCACCCAAGCCGGTCCCGTCACCCAAACCGGCACCGGAGCCCAAGCCGATTCCGCCACCAAAACCGGTTCCACCACCAAAACCGGTAGTGGCGGCCCCACCTCCACCTCCAGCCCCGCCACCGGCCCCGACGCTGGACAACTTCGCATGCCGTAAAAATGCACCGGCCTCGGAGGTCCCGCAATTCGTGGTGGTGCTCGACACCTCGGGTTCGATGAACTTGAACATCAAGTCAGTGAAAGCCGACGAGGATTGGTTCTACGGTAGTGGTGACCTCAACAAGCTCCTGGACCCGAATCGCTACATGCGTCTCACCGCCAAACCCAGCCGCATGGACGTCGCCAAGGACTCGCTGGCCGGCATGATCAACGGGCTGGACCCGAAGATCGACACACGCCTGATCACCTTCGCCGGCTGCGAAAGAACACCGGACCGGGGTGTGTTCAAGTTCGGCGACCGCCCGCGGCTGATCAACGGGATTCGAGGTCTGGCTCCCGACGACGGAACACCGCTGGCCGACAGCCTTGCCCACGCGGCGAGTACCGTCGACGGGCGCAATAACGATGCGGTTATCGTAATGTTTGTCGACGGTGAAGACGGTTGCGGGCAGGACGTTTGCGCGGTATCCCGTCGAATCGCCAGGGAACAACCGCGCCTGCGAGTCAACGTGGTGAAAATCGGTGTTGGCGGCACGTCACGCTGCATCGCTGAAAACACCGGTGGCCGGGTTTACAACAGCACCAATGCCGCTGAACTGGGCAGCCTGTTGAAACAGGCGAGCAAGGAAGTATCCAGCAGTGCCAAGTGTGATTAGCTTGGGGACTGATCCGCAATTGAGGTGAGCCCATCGCGAGCAGGCTCACTCCCACACTGGATTTTTGTTGTGAACACCAAATCTGTGAACACCACAGATCAACTGTGGGAGTGAGCCTGCTCGCGATGGCTATTTCAAAGGCACCTCAACGAAACCGGTCAACCTCATGCTGCAAGGGCTCTATTGCTTAAGCTCTATCGATTCAGCACAGGTGCTCGACCGCCGGTAAATCCATGGCCCGAACCTCTCCCAAAAGGAAATCGCTGAGCCGGCGCAAACGCTCACCTCCGGGGCGGGTTTTCGGCCAGACCAGGTAATAATTCTCGCCGCTGGCGACCGCCGTCGGCCACGGCAAACTCAGCCGTCCCTGCGCCACATCCTCCGCCACCATCAGCAAATCGCCCATGGACACGCCGTAGCCTCGGGCGGCGGCGATCATGCCCAGCTCCAGAGTGTCGAACACCTGGCCGCCCTTGAGCGAAATCTGATCGGTGAGGCCCATGCGCTCCAGCCAACTGCGCCAGTCACGACGATCGGGCGTTGGGTGCAGCAGTTCGGTGCTGGCCAGGCGCGCGACGTCCCACGGCTGATCGTTCAGAAGGTTCGGTGCGCCCACCGGAATCAGCTCTTCCGGAAATAACAAAGTAACCTCCCAGTCCGGTGGAAAATGCCCGTTGCCAAGGATCACCGCGCAATCGAACGGCTCCTGATTGAAGTCCACCGAGTCGATGTCCATCCAGGCGCTGGTCAGCTGCACTTCATTACCCGGTTGCAGGTGCCTAAAGCGGCTGAGCCTCGCCAGCAACCAGCGCATGGTCAAGGTCGACGGTGCTTTCATGCGCAGGATGTCGTCTTCTGCACGCAAGGTATTGCAGGCGCGTTCCAGGGCGCTGAAACCGTCACGAATGCCCGGCAGGATCAGGCGCGCCGATTCAGTGAGTTGCAAGTTACGCCCGCTGCGATGAAACAGCCGACAGGCAAAATGCTCTTCAAGCGTGCGAATGTGGCGACTGACGGCACTCTGAGTGATCGACAGCTCTTCAGCCGCGCGGGTAAACGAGCTGTGCCGCGCCGCCGCTTCGAATGCGCGCAAGGCATATAAGGGAGGAAGACGACGTGACATGAGGAAAGCTCCTATAGCGCAACACGGTTACCGTAACAGAAACTCTTCAGCATGAGTTTGACTCATGCTACCCATCCTTTTTATCCCTTTGTGCAAACCCCGTGAAGCGCCGAGAATCGACGCTTTACTGTTCTCTTTGATAATCGAGCGTGATGACCATGAAGCATCCAGCGCATATTGAACTCTGGGCCATTCTGCGGCTGGCGGGGCCGTTGATTGCCTCGCAGTTGGCGCACATGTTGATGGTCCTCACCGACACCTTGATGATGGCGCGCCTGAGTCCCGAGGCGTTAGCCGGGGGAGGCCTGGGCGCGGCGACTTACTCTTTCGTGTCGATTTTTTGCATCGGCGTCATTGCCGCCGTTGGTACTTTGGTAGCGATACGTCAGGGCGCGGGCGACATCGTTGGCGCGGCGCGACTGACCCAGGCCGGACTGTGGCTGGCGTGGTTGATGGCGCTGGTGGCCGGATTGCTGTTGTGGAACCTCAAACCGGTGTTGCTGCTGTTCGGTCAGACAGAAAGCAACGTCCAGGCGGCCGGGCAGTTTCTGCTGATTCTGCCGTTCGCCCTGCCCGGTTACCTGAGTTTCATGGCTCTGCGCGGTTTCACCAGCGCCATTGGCCGCGCCACGCCGGTCATGGTGATCAGCGTTGGCGGCACCTTGGCCAACTTCCTGCTCAACTATGCGTTGATCACCGGGATGTTCGGCCTTCCGAAGATGGGTCTGGTCGGCATCGGGCTGGTGACGGCGATTGTCGCCAACCTGATGGCGGTGGCGCTGGCGCTGCACATTCGTCGGCATCCGGCGTATGACGCGTATCCCTTGCGCCAGGGACTGTCACGGCCAAACCGCCAGTACCTGAAAGAGTTGTGGCGCCTTGGCCTGCCGATTGGCGGTACGTACGCAGTGGAAGTCGGGCTGTTTGCGTTCGCCGCGTTGTGCATGGGCACCATGGGTAGCACGCAGTTGGCGGCGCACCAGATCGCCCTGCAAATCGTATCGGTCGCGTTCATGATTCCGGCGGGGCTTTCTTACGCGATCACCATGCGGATCGGCCAGCACTATGGCGCTGGGCAATTGCTCGATGCGCGACTGGCCGGACGGGTCGGCATTGCCTTCGGCGCGGCGGCGATGCTGGGTTTTGCGATGGTCTTCTGGCTGCTGCCGAATCAGTTGATCGGCTTGTTCCTGGACCACAACGACCCGGCGTTTCGCCCGGTCATTGAACTGGCCGTGAGCCTGCTGGCGGTGGCGGCCTGGTTCGAGCTGTTCGATGGCACGCAAACCATTGCCATGGGCTGCATACGCGGGCTCAAGGATGCCAAGACCACGTTTCTGGTCGGCTTGGGTTGCTACTGGCTGATTGGCGCACCGGCCGCGTGGTGGATGGCCTTTCATATGCACTGGGGACCGACCGGCGTCTGGTGGGGGTTGGCGCTGGGACTGGCGTGCGCGGCGGTGAGCTTGACGCTGGCGTTTGAATGGAAGATGAAGCGGATGATTCGCCAAGAGCCGTCATCACAGCGTTTCGACATCGCCCAGACCGAGTGAGATCACCTGTGGGAGCGAGCCTGCTCGCGATTGCGGTCTGTCAGTTAATCAATATGTTGACTGATACACCGCWATCGCGAGCAGRCTCGCTCCTACAGGGGTTTGGGTTAGCTCACGACTCCCAGTGCGGGCTGCTGGCTATTGCCGAAAGTCAGGTACTCAACCAGTTCTGCCAGCGGCAACGGCTTGCTGATCAGATACCCCTGCACCTGATCGCAACCAAATCCGCGCAACAGATCCAGTTGCTCTGCGGTCTCGACCCCTTCAGCAACCACCTCGAGGTTGAGGTTGTGCGCCAGGTTGATCATCGCGTGGACCAGTTTGCGGTTCTCTTCACGCTCTTCCATGCCGCCGACAAAACTCTTGTCGACCTTGAGCAAGGCGATCGGCAGGCTATTGAGGTGCACGAAGGAAGAGAACCCGGTGCCAAAGTCATCCAGCGAGAAGCGCACGCCCAGGCGTCCGAGGGCGTCCATGGTCTGCTTGACCAGATCGCTGCGCCGCATCACGGCAGTTTCGGTCAGTTCGAACTCCAGCCACTGCGCTTCGACACCGCGCTCGGCAATCAACCGGCTCAGCGTGGAGAGCAACTGGCTGTCCTGAAATTGGCGGAATGACAGATTGATCGCCATGTGCAGTGCCGGCAACCCCTGTTCGCGCAAGGCCTGCATGTCCCGCAGCGCCCGGGAAATCACCCAGTAACCCAGCGGCACAATCAAACCGCTTTGCTCGGCCAGCGGGACGAATTCGCTCGGTGGCAGCAAACCACGCTCGGCATGGCGCCAGCGCACCAAGGCTTCGAGACCGACGATCTGGCCGTCCGCAAGGTTCAGGCGAGGCTGGTAATGCAGTTCCAGTTCGTCTCGGCGCAAGGCCCGGCGCAGCTCGCTTTCAAGGTCGGCCATGCTGCGGGCGTTGCGGTTGATGCGTTCGTTGAAGATGTGAAAGGTGCAGCCTTGCGTGCTCTTGGCTTGCTGCATCGCGATGTGCGCGTGCCACATCAGCGGGTCAGCGCCGGCTTGGGCCCGGGCGTGGGCAATGCCCAGGCTGGAACCGATCAACAGGCTTTCACCGTCGACCCAGTACGGTTCGGCCAGCACCTCGGTGATGCGTTCGGCCATCCATTCGGCGCGCTGAGGCGCACGGCGGGTGTCGATCAGCAAGGCGAATTCGTCACTGCCCAGGCGCGCCAGCCGATCGCCGGCCTCAAGCTGGCTTTTCAGCCGCGCGACCACTTGCAGGATCAACCGGTCGCCGGCCTGGTGGCCGAGGGCATCATTGGCGTGACGGAAGTTGTCGAGATCAAGGTGACCGAGGGCCAGGCCGCGGCCGTCGTTTTCCGCCAGACGCGCTGCCAGCAAGGTCTGAAAACCCTGGCGGTTGGCGATGCCGGTCAACGGATCTTGCTCGGCCAGGCGCCGCAAGGTGTTTTCCAGCAGGCCACGTTCACGCACATGCCGCAAGCACCGGCGCAGCATGCCGGCATCGAGCAAATCACGCACCAGCCAGTCACTTACGCCATCGGGCGTCACCAATGGCTCGTGTTCGACCAACAACACCGTGGGCAAGCTGCAACGGCCAGGCAGCGGCTGAAGTGCAGGAACGGTCAACAACACCGCATTGCGGTTGTCATCGAACAAATTGCTGACCGACTCCCAGCTCGGCGCACTGATGAGCACGGCCGAGCTTCCCATCGGAGCCAGACACTCGCGCAACAACGCTACCCACTCTGGCTCTTCGGCCAGTAGCAGCAAACGCAAGGGTTCGACAGGCGTAGACAAGCTAGCTCCCTAGACTCTGCAAGGATGTAGGCGGCAGGCATTATGCCGCGCCGGTAGCCAATGACCAAATGGCATCAGTTATCAAGCGCAGTTTTGTGTCTGAATTTGAACATTAGCCGCACATTCACCGCGCATCCTGCTTGAAAGTATCAAAACCGGCAATTAGAGAACGCGTGTTACGTCACAAGTCGGACAGAGCAGCACAATTCGCTGAGCCTGTTAAAATGCCGGCCCATTTCACAAATGACTCCCTGAATTCCGTATGTCCCGACTCAATCCCCGGCAGCAAGAAGCCGTGAGCTACGTCGGCGGCCCTCTTTTGGTGCTCGCCGGCGCAGGCTCCGGCAAGACCAGCGTGATCACCCGCAAAATTGCGCACCTGATCCAGAATTGCGGCATCCGCGCCCAGTACATTGTCGCCATGACCTTTACCAACAAGGCCGCGCGCGAGATGAAGGAACGGGTCGGCACCCTGCTCAAGGGCGGCGAAGGCCGCGGCCTGACGGTGTGCACCTTCCACAACCTGGGCCTCAACATCATCCGCAAGGAACACGTGCGGCTGGGCTACAAACCGGGCTTCTCGATCTTTGACGAGACTGACGTCAAAGCCTTGATGACCGACATCATGCAGAAGGAATACGCAGGCGACGACGGCGTCGACGAKATCAAGAACATGATCGGCTCGTGGAAAAACGACCTGATCCTGCCAGCCGAAGCCCTGGAAAATGCGCGCAACCCCAAGGAACAGACCGCCGCCATCGTCTACACCCACTACCAGCGCACGCTCAAGGCGTTCAACGCGGTGGACTTCGACGACCTGATCCTGCTGCCGGTGAAGCTGTTCCAGGAACACGCCGACATTCTCGAAAAGTGGCAGAACAAAGTCCGCTACCTGCTGGTGGACGAATACCAGGACACCAACGCCAGCCAGTATTTGCTGGTGAAATTGCTGATCGGCACGCGTAATCAGTTCACCGTGGTGGGCGACGACGACCAGTCGATCTACGCCTGGCGCGGCGCCCGTCCGGAAAACCTGATGCTGCTCAAGGACGACTACCCCTCCTTGAAAGTCGTCATGCTGGAGCAAAACTACCGCTCCACCAGCCGCATCCTGCGCTGCGCGAACGTGCTGATCTCGAACAACCCGCACGAATTCGAAAAGCAGCTGTGGAGCGAGATGGGCCATGGCGACGAAATCCGCGTGATCCGCTGCCGCAACGAAGACGCCGAAGCCGAGCGCGTGGCCGTGGAACTGCTGACCCTGCACCTGCGCACGGACCGGCCGTACAGCGATTTCGCGATCCTGTATCGCGGTAACTACCAGGCCAAGCTAATCGAGCTGAAGCTGCAACACCACCAGATCCCGTATCGCCTGTCCGGCGGCAACAGCTTTTTCGGGCGTCAGGAAGTGAAAGACCTGATGGCCTACTTCCGTCTGATCGTGAATCCGGACGACGACAACGCCTTCCTGCGGGTGATCAACGTTCCACGCCGGGAAATCGGCTCGACCACCCTGGAAAAGCTCGGCAACTACGCCACCGAACGCAAAATCTCGATGTACGCCGCCACCGACGAAATCGGTCTGGGCGAGCATTTGGACACGCGCTTCACCGATCGCCTGTCGCGCTTCAAGCGCTTCATGGACAAGGTGCGCGAGCAGTGCTCGGGCGAAGACCCGATTTCGGCGCTGCGCAGCATGGTCATGGACATCGACTACGAAAACTGGCTGCGCACCAATAGCTCCAGCGACAAGGCAGCCGATTACCGCATGGGTAACGTCTGGTTCCTGATCGAGGCGCTGAAAAACACCCTGGAGAAAGACGAAGAAGGCGAGATGACTGTCGAAGACGCCATCGGCAAACTCGTCCTGCGCGACATGCTGGAACGTCAGCAGGAAGAGGAAGACGGCGCCGAAGGTGTGCAGATGATGACCTTGCACGCCTCCAAGGGGCTGGAATTCCCCTACGTGTTCATCATGGGCATGGAAGAGGAAATTCTCCCGCACCGCTCCAGCATCGAAGCCGACACCATCGAGGAAGAACGCCGCCTGGCCTACGTCGGGATTACCCGCGCGCGCCAGACACTGGCCTTCACCTTCGCTGCCAAGCGCAAGCAGTACGGCGAAATCATCGATTGCGCGCCCAGCCGCTTCCTGGATGAGCTGCCGCCGGACGATCTGGCCTGGGAAGGCAATGACGACACACCCGTTGAAGTCAAAGCCGTTCGCGGAAATACCGCATTGGCGGATATACGCGCGATGTTAAAGCGCTAGAATCGCCTACTTTTTATACAAACACTTTTTACAAGCTAGGCGCACATGGCGCCAGTAGAGGAAAGCTTCATGGAAGCACTGCACCAGAAAATTCGCGAACTAGGCATCGTGCTTTCCGATCAGGTCTTGAAGGTCGACGCCTTTTTGAACCACCAGATCGACCCGGCGCTGATGAAGCTGATCGGCGACGAGTTCGCTGCACTTTTCAAGGACTCGGGTATCACCAAGATCGTGACCATCGAAGCCTCGGGCATCGCCCCGGCGATCATGACCGGTCTGAACCTCGGCGTGCCGGTGATCTTCGCCCGTAAGCAGCAGTCCCTGACCCTGACTGAAAACCTGCTGTCGGCGACCGTTTACTCGTTCACCAAGAAGACCGAAAGCACCGTGGCGATCTCCCCGCGCCACCTGACCAGCAGCGACCGCGTGCTGATCATCGATGACTTCCTGGCCAACGGTAAGGCGTCGCAAGCGCTGATCTCGATCATCAAGCAGGCCGGCGCGACCGTGGCCGGTTTGGGCATCGTGATCGAGAAGTCGTTCCAGGGTGGGCGTGCGGAACTGGATGCGCAGGGTTATCGCGTGGAATCGTTGGCTCGCGTGCAATCGCTGGCCAATGGCGTCGTGACCTTCATCGAATAAAGCCACACCGCAATTCCCCTGTAGGAGTGAGCCTGCTCGCGATTGCGGTGTATCAGTCGACATTTTTGCTGACTGATAC
>NZ_JBFULH010000002.1:0-74244 GCF_056400445.1 Pseudomonas sp. P5_B2
CAGCCGGGGGTGTCCGAGCTGAAGACCCACCGCTGCCGGTACGCAGTTTTGAATTGCACATGGCCTGGCGTGGGTCGCAGGACAATGATCCGGGCGAGCGCTGGCTGCGTTCGCGGATACAGATGTTTTTTGGGGATCCGGATAGCCTTTAAAAACCTGCTGGATCGACCTAAAGGGCCCGTATTTCCTATGTTAAGCATCTTTTTTTGAATCTATTACAGTCTGTGAAAATCCGCTTGATTCCACGACCTTTGGGGGCATGATCAGGGCTGGTTTCAGCTTAATAAAAAAGGACGCCCCACCCGTATCCCGAAGGCAMCACCAGTCCTACCCTGACTTCTCGCAACCAAGGCGCTAAGACCGGATGACTACAAAACGAAGCGGCTACCCAGAAACCCCCTAGCGGAAATCAAGCCAGTTCGAGACTCTCGAATTTAGGCTGAGACAGCTCGCGTAACGCTTGCACGCCTTGACGCTGGCCGACTCCGGCGGCACCGAAACCTGTACGACCAAAACCAAGAGAATCAGTACTAACAAAGGAAAGGTATAGGCATTTTTTATTTTCATTGTGCATTCCCTCTTTACCTTCAAATCGACCCTGAGTCATGACCATGACTTCAAGGGTGGCAGTGCGCTTGGGCGCGCCTTCGAGAGACATTCGCTTGCGTCTCGAAGGCGCGCTGCTTCTCTATTAGCGCTCGTCAACCGTAATAAACTCGCGACGCTCTGCCATTGACACGGGCACGTCATCCTCATCAGTGAAGAATTGCTCGTACCACTCGCGCAACTGATAGACCGGGCCGTCTGTTTCTGCCAGCACCGGTTTGTCGATACGGATTTTGTGCTTCCAGATCACCACGTCCTGGTAGAACGAGTCACGGTTACCTTCGACATAGGCCCTGGCCACTTCCTGGTTCTGCTCTTCAGTCCATCCAGGCACCCGCTTGACCATGCAACCGAAGCGCAGGTCGAAACTGTTTGGCGTCACCGGCACGTGGCTGTTGAGCAGAATGGCGTGGATCCGCGCATCGCCGAACATCGAACTGATATGCGTGAAGTGAGTGGCTGGCCCGTAGTAGGCCGATGGCGCGATCAGGTCACCGCCCAAGCGCTCGGAGTCGCCATGGAAAATCTGATGGCCGATATGCCCTTCGAATATATTGGCGAAATACTTGGTTGGCGTACCGTGCACCGGCCCGAAGTGCTGAGCGTCCACCAGGTTATCGACTAACTCCCGTGGGTTGGTCTCGATCAGCATGGTGTCGATGTTCCAGTCATGAATCCAGTCTGGATCATCCATCTCGGGCAAGTGCGGAATGACCACGCCCTCTTTTGGCGGACGGCCTTCGGGGTTGTTCCAGACGAACAGCAGGTTGTTTTCCTCGCAAGTCAACCAACTGCGAGTCTTGGCCTTGGGTGGAATGCGTTTGCAGTAAGGGATCTCGACGCATTTGCCGCCGGTGTCGTATTTCCAGTGGTGGAACGGGCACACCAATTTGTCGTTCTCGATGGTGCCCTGGGACAGGTCGGCGCCCATGTGCGGGCAGTAGGCATCCAGAATGCTGATGGTGCCCTGGCTATCGGCAAAAGCCACCAAGCGGGTGCCAAAGATTTCCAGGGTATGGGGCTTGCCATTACGGTAAATGTTGGCGTTGCCCAAGCAGTGCCAGCCGCGCGCGTAACGGTGGCTGCGCTGGGCGTTTTCGATGTTGATTTCAGCGAGTTTCGTCATTGTTATTGTTCCTCGAATGCAGACTTCGGGGCAGGCAATGCCCCCAACAAATACAGGGTGATCCCATGGCGGACATCATTGAGTAGGATGCACAAGGAGATCATCGTTCAGTTGGACTAGATCAAATGGGAGCGACTCTCAAAGGGCGCCCCTGGGCAAAGCGGGCGCCAAACTTCTTGGTCACTGGCCGAAGCGGCGAGCGGCTTCCGGACCGAAGTCCCGGGGACTGAAACCGGGTTTATTCAACAGGTAGCCGTTGCGCTGCTCGTTGATCAGATTGAACGCCAGGTAGCTGCCGGCGTTGAGGTCGTAGTACAGGCCGACGCCCGCCTGCTGAGCCTGGCTTTCGTAGGCATAGAAGTAGTTGACCATCGAGGTGCGCCACAACTCGCCACGGTTGTCGTAGTTGTCGGCGAGCATCGGAAACCAGGTGTCTTCGTCGACATACAACTTGCGTTTGCCATACAGGTGGCGATAGCCAGGCTTGAGGGTGCCTTCCAGCTCCCAGACCCTATGGCGCTCATAACGCATCGCATCGGGATTGATATGACCGGGAGTCAACAAGTCGGCATATTTGAGTTTGGCGTCGTGCAGACGATAGGTGTTGTAGGGAATGTACATCTCACGCTTGCCGACGATCTTCCAGTCGTAGCGCTGACCGGAACCGTTGAACAGGCGCACTTCATCCACGGTGATCGACCCTCCGCTGCCGGGGAACGACATGTCGAAACCATAGCCTGGCGACTGGCGCACACGCCGTGTGCCCGGATCGTAACGCCAGGCCTGGCGCGGTTCGGTCTTGTCGTTCCAGAACTCGGTGCCGGTATTGATCTCACCCTTGTCCCGTTGCGGCAGCAAGGTTTCATTGAGATAGAACGACGAGTTGCCGGTGGTATCGCCAATCTTGCCTGGCTCCAGCGCTGGCGCCAGGTTGCGCGAATGCACGCGGCCCCAGTTGATGTTGCCGTCCTTGAGCACATAAGCGTTGTCGGAGGTGTACTCCTCGGTCCAGGCCCGCAATGTGAAGGTTGAGGCATTCTTCAACAGTTCAAGTCCGCTGCGCGGCACCGGGAACGGAGTGCCGCCTGTTTTGCCAACCACCCCTTCGCCATCATCAACCAGACGCGCCCCGCTGGCGTTCTCCCGTGTGGCTTGGCATACCACGTCATTGACGCGGAAATCCCTGTGCGAGGGATAGACCGGTATTTTGTAGGTGGCCGGGTAGAGCTTGAACAGAGCTTTTTGGCCGTCAGACAGGGAGTCGCTGTATTGCGCGATGTTCTGCGCGGTAATCACGAACAACGGTTTTTCGTCCGGGTACGGATCCACCGGGTGGTTACCCGTGCCTTTGAAATCAACATGGGGCGGCACGCCCAACCACTTGCCACTGAACGCTGGAATGCTGCCGTCGGCATTGCCGGCCTTTTCCGCGCCCAAGCACGTCAAGTCTTTGCCAAGGCGCGGGATGTCCTCAGGTGCGGCATTCACCGTGCCGACGGAACAGCATCCCAATAACAACGTCAAGGCCCAGCCAGGGGACTGATTACTGCCGGTCATTTTTATTCTCCATGGGTTCGACAACGGTTCCCAGTATCGACAGGCCAGGAACCCGACAGCATCGTCCGCACGGACTAACGCATTTTTACCCGGGCCGCGTCACAGCCGCGACCCGGCCGGCTGCGGCGCGCCCAGAGCTACCACGCTATTGAGCATGATCCGCACCAGCTCGGTCTGACGCCGAACGCCAGTCTTGGAAAATATCGAACGCAGATGCGCGCGAGCGGTATTGCGTCTGATATTGAGGATTTCCGAGGCTTCCTCCAGCGACAAGCCGTTGGCCAGTTCCAGTGCCAGCGCAGTTTCCGCTGGGGTCAGGCTGTACAGTTGCGAAGTCAACACCGTGCTCACCAGCGACTTGCTCACAGCGTCACGCACATACACAACCACCGTAGGTTTACCGTTGCCTTCGAGCAGTTCCCGGGATGGAATCAACTCCACCACAACGCCCAGGCTGACCTGGCCTGAAGGACGGGAAATCGACGTCGCCTCGGCCACCTGCACGCCCTTGCCGGCGCCTTGCCTGGTACGCTGAAAGGCATTGCGCACCAGGCGCGCCAATTCCCGATTGTCACTGGGGTAGGTCGCCTCCAGGCGACCGCCAACCACTTTGAGGCCGTCTTGACTGTCGAGGATTTCCCGGGCCACGGGGTTGAGTTGCACCACGCAGCCGTTTTCATCGAGCACGAAGGTCGCCACTGCGAGGCGGCTGATCGTCTGCGAATACAGGCTGCCGAGCGACTCGCTGCGGTCGAGTTGCGAATAC
This sequence comes from Pseudomonas sp. P5_B2, assembly GCF_056400445.1. Classification (NCBI taxonomy): domain Bacteria; kingdom Pseudomonadati; phylum Pseudomonadota; class Gammaproteobacteria; order Pseudomonadales; family Pseudomonadaceae; genus Pseudomonas; species Pseudomonas sp. P5_B2. The sequence goes on from NZ_JBFULH010000002.1 coordinate 4,056, forward strand.
ATGTGCAAAGACCGGCGCAAATGTGGCAACAACATGGCGCACATGGCCCGCTCGGTATCACTGAAGCGTGGGTGACCCTGCGGTCGATTGATCCGAAAACGCACCGTGCCGCCATCCGGCATGCGTATATCAGCACCGAGCATGTGGTAACAATCGTAGGGTTGGCAGTACAGCAGGTAAAACGCCGAACTCGCCCATTCGGCATCGCTCATTAGCTCATCGATGGTGAACACGGTGTCGGTGGGCAAACCGTCGAACAGTGTGGATTTGGCGTAGTAGGCGTAATGGTTGATACCGCCCTGCCCCAGTTCGATATCACCGGCGACCACCATCGGTGACAACAGCGGCTCATCCTGAACCCGCAGGATCAAGGTCACGAAATTAGCCTTGAACAGCGCGCGTATTTCGCGCAACGAGTCGCTTAGGGAGGCGGGGTTCATCGCTGAGTCGTAGATGTTGCCAATGATCCGTTCGTACTCGGCCAACTCCAGGCCCATTTGCGCCAGGACCTGTGCATTGGGCAAACAACTTTGCATATCCATTCCCCAGCAGCGGGCCCGACCTGCGGGCCCCATGGATTTAATCGAGTGTGTGGCGGCGCCCGCTTTACGGCAGCTCGAACAGGCCGGCGGCGCCCATGCCGCCACCGATGCACATGGCAATCACCACATAGCGCGCACCGCGGCGCCGCCCTTCGAGCAAAGCGTGGCCGACCATCCGCGCGCCGGACATACCAAATGGGTGACCGATGGCTATCGCACCGCCATTGACGTTCAGGCGCTCTGCAGGGATCTGCAGCGCATCGCGGCAATGCAACACCTGGCTGGCAAAAGCCTCGTTGATCTCCCACAGTCCGATATCCGCCACCCCCAGGCCGAAGCGTTTGAGCAGCTTTGGAATGGCGATCACCGGACCGATGCCCATTTCCTCCGGTGCGCACCCACCCACGGCAATGCCCCGGTAGATGCCCAATGGCGTCAACCCTCGGCGCTTGGCCTCGGCACGACTCATCAACAGACTGGCCGCGGCACCGTCAGAGAACTGCGAGGCGTTGCCGGCGGTGACGAACTCTCCCTGCTCGATCCATTTTCCGTCCTTCCACACCGGTTTCAGATTTGCCAGGTCCTCAAGGCGCGTGCCGGGCCGATTGCATTCGTCACGCAAGACCTTCACGCGTTCATGACCATTAGGCTGACCATCGGCGGCGAACAGCAGCTTGTCCACGCTCAGGCCGACGATTTCCTCATCAAAAAGACCGTCCCGTTGCGCGGCAGCAGTGCGCAGTTGGCTTTGCAGTGAATACTCATCCTGAGCGGCACGACTGATGCCATAACGACGGGACACGATCTCGGCGGTTTCAATCATCGGGATATAGGCGCTGGGCATCACCTGCAGTACGGCTTCGGATTGGRCACGGAAGCTGTTTTTGTGTTTGGTCTGGGTCAGCGACAAGGACTCCACGCCGCCGCCAATGGCGATGCTCATCTCGCCACTCATGATGCTCTTGGCAGCCACGCCGATACTCATCAGACCCGAGGCGCACATCCGGTCCAGAGCCATCCCCGGCACACTGTCAGGCAAGCCACCGGTGTAGGCACAAAGCCGACCGATGTTATAAGCCTGGGTGCCCTGCTGAACCGCCGCGCCCATGATCACATCCTCTACGTCAGCCGGCTCGATGCCGGCACGTTCGACCACCGCGCGCACCACATGGCCACCCAACACCGGGGCCTCCGTATCGTTGAACGATCCACGAAACGATTTGGCCAGCGCAGTACGGGCGGTGGCGACGATGACGACTTCATTCTGGTCCATGGAAACTCACTCGGAAATTGGGTTGAAGGTGTAGCGGCTGATGGTGTCGATCACGCAGCCCGGACGCGCCTGGCCCTCGACCTCCACGCTGATGCGCACCACCAGTTGCACGGCGTCGCCCAGTGGCTCGGCACGGATGATCAGGCCGCTTCCGCGTACCCGCGAGTCGACCTTGACCGGAGCCGGGAAGCGCACCCGGTCGCTGCCGTAGTTGACCCCCATGGCCATGTTTGAAAGGGTCAACAACTGCGGCATGAACAGATTGGCCAGGGATTGGGTCAGGTAGCCGTGGGCAATGCAGGCGCCGAACGGACCGCTGGCTGCCCGTATCGGGTCGACATGAATCCACTGGTGATCACCCGTTGCTTCGGCGAACAGATCAATTCGCTGCTGGTTGATGGTCAGCCATTCGGTGTGACCAAGGTCCAGGCCTTCGGCCGCAAGCAAAGCCTTGGCACTGCTAAAAACGTGACTCATGAGCGCGCCCTCAAGCTTGTTGTGAACTGACGGACAACACTTCACCGACCATGTAGGAGGCATAGTCGCTGGCCAGGAACATCATCACGTTGGCCACTTCCCAGACTTCCGCGGCGCGACCGAATGCTTCGCGCCCCGCCAGGCTGGCGAGCAACTCTTCGCTGGAGGCTTTCTTGAGGAAATCGTGCAGGGCAATCGATGGCGATACCGCATTTATACGAACGCCGAACTCGGCGGCTTCCAGGGCGCTGCAGCGGGTCAGCGCCATCACCCCGGCCTTGGCGGCGGCGTAATGGGCCTGCTCCTTTTGTGCCCGCCAACCGAGCACAGAGGCATTATTGACGATGGCCCCTGCGCCGCGGCGCTGCATGTGCGGCAACATCGCCCGAGTCATTCGGAAGGTGCCGGTCAAGGTCACATCCAGCACACGCAACCACTCTTCGTCGCTCATCTCCACCACACGCTTCTGGCCACCCAGACCCGCGTTGTTGATCAGCACATCGACCCCGCCCAGTGCCTCTTCGGCCGCCACCACCAGGGCCTGGACTTCGTCTTCTATCGTGACATTGCACAGCTGGCCATAAATCGCCTGTAAACCGGTTTCGGCCTTGAGGCGCTCCACCGCCTCTTCCAGGCGCCGCGGATGCACGTCGGAAATCATCAGCGCCCGGCAACCTTCCTCGGCACTGCGTCGGGCCGCGGAGTAACCGATACCGGCACCGGCTGCGGCGGTTATCAACACCGACTTGCCGGCCAGCAATTGATGACCGGGAACATAAGGGGGGGCTTGTTTCACAGCGTCTACCTCCGAAGAAATCAATACGCTGTAGTTGTACGGAGGGGGCGATGCGGGCACATCGTCAAAATGGGGTATGAAGGCGAAGAACGCTGACTAACAGATACACCGCAGCGCCTGGTTTCTGTAGGAGCCGGCTTGCCGGCGAAGAACGATGACTCGGTATATCAGATACACCGCAGCACCCAGTTCCCCGGCAAGCCTGGCTCCTACAGGGTGGGACTTCAGCCTCCCCAGACTTTCTGCGCCTTCGGCGCTTCGGCGAGGATCTCATTCACTGCCGCACCGATTTCTTCGACTAGCCACAACGCGCCTTTGTCGCGGGTGACACCCGTGCGCCAGCCGTCAGCCAGTGAAATTCGCCCGCCCTGGCTTTCAAAGATCTGACCGCTGACGTGGGCCGACGCAGGGCTGCCGAGCCACACCACCAGCGGCGCAACGTTTTCTGCGGCCCAGGCGTCGAAGGTGCCGTCCTCGGGTTTTTTCACCACGTCGGGCATGGCGCTCTCGGTCATCGAGGTCCGTGCGGCCGGCGCCAGCGCGTTGGCGGTGACACCGTAGCGCGCCAGTTCTGCCGCTTGTACCAGGGTCAACGAAGCGATGCCGCCCTTGGCCGCCGAATAATTCGACTGCCCCACCGAGCCTTGCAGACCGGCGCCGGAGCTGGTGTTGATGATCCGGGCGTCAATCGGCGTGCCGGCCTTGGCCAGGTCGCGCCAGCGGCGGCCGAGGATGTTGGCCAGGCAGTAATGGCCCTTGAGGTGGACACGCATGACCATGTCCCAGTCTTCTTCGCTAAGACTGATGAACATGCGGTCGCGTAACACGCCGGCGTTATTGATCAGAACATGGACTTCACCGAACGCCGCCAACGCCGCATCGACGATGCGCTGCGCAGTGGCCAGTGTGGTGATGTCGTCGCTGTTGGCAATGGCCTGGCCACCGTTGGCGCGAATTTCACCCGCCACATCTTCTGCGGCATCGGCGCGAATATCGTTGACCACGACATTGGCCCCTTGCGCGGCGAACGCCAAGGCATAGGCGCGACCGAGCCCGCCACCGGCCCCGGTAATGATCACGGTGCGGTCTGCACAAATAGCCATGTTTGACTCCTCAGGATTGGGGTGGCCGCGCACCCGAAGCGGCGGCCCACATGAAAAAATTACAGGCGTTCGATGATGGTCACGTTGGCCTGGCCACCGCCTTCACACATGGTTTGCAAGCCGTAGCGACCGCCGCTGCATTCCAGTTCGTTCAGTAGCGTGGTCATCAGTCTTGCGCCAGTTGCACCCAATGGGTGGCCTAGGGCAATCGCTCCGCCGTTGACGTTGGTGCGCGCGGGGTCGTAATCCAGCTCTTTGGCCCAGGCCATCACCACCGAGGCAAAGGCTTCGTTGATCTCGACCCGGTCAATGTCGGCCATGCTCAGCCCGCTTTTGGCCAAGGCCCGGCGGGTGGCAGCAATCGGTGCGGTGAGGTGCCAGATCGGATCGTCACCGAGCACCGTCAGATGATGAATCCGCGCCCGTGGCGTCAGGTCGTAGCGCTTGAGCGCCGCCTCCGACACCACCAACAGCGCCGCGGAGGCATCGCAAGTCTGGCTGGACACGGCAGCGGTGATCGAGGGAGACTGAGGGTCTACCGGCTGCAATTCGGCCATCTTCGCCAGACTGCTCTGGCGCGGGGTTTCATCCACCGCCAGCCCCTGGCAGGCGACGATTTCCCGAGCAAATCGCCCACTGGCGATGGCCGCCAGGGCGCGTTCGTGGCTTTGCAGGGCAAAGGCTTCCATTTGCTCGCGACTGATTTGCCAATGATCGGCAATCCTTTGAGCGGCATAGAACTGGTTCACGGGCTGCTGACCAAAGCGCGCGCGCCAGCCAACGCTGCCCGAGAATGGATCGGCAAAGCCCAGGGCCTGGCCGGCCAGCATCGCCGAGGAAATCGGGATTTGGGTCATGGTCTGCACACCGCCCACCGCGACCACATCCTGAGTGCCGCTCATCACCGCCTGCGCGGCGAAATGCAGCGCCTGTTGCGACGAACCGCACTGGCGATCCACAGTGGTGCCGGGGACCGTCAGCGGCAAACCGGCGGCCAGCCAACTGGTGCGGGCGATATCGCCGGCCTGGGAGCCGATGGTGTCGACGCAACCGAATATCACGTCGTCGTAGTCTTCTGCGGGGATCACATTGCGCTCCACCAGTGCCTTGAGCACATGGGCGCCCAAGTCAATCGCGTGGATCACGCTCAATGAGCCCTTGCGCTTGCCCGTGGGGCTGCGCAATGCATCAACAATGTAAGCCTGTGCCATGACTCATTCCTCGAAAGTTTGTCCCGGCCCAAGGCCGGTAGCGTCGGCGAACAGGTAGTCGCTGACACGGGTTTTGTGAAAGCCGCGGTCGCCCCAGGATGCATCGAGGGCCCAGGCACGCTTCATGAACATCTGCAAATCGACTTCCCAGGTGTACCCCATCGCGCCGTGTACCTGAATGCCTTTACGGGCTGCGATCCAGCTCGCCTCATTCGCCGCCAGGCGGGCCTGCGAAACCCATACGCCAGCGTTGACGTCGCCCCGGGCCAGGGCATGGGCGGCGCGGTACAGCACTGGTTTGGCCTGTTCGATGTAACGGGCGACATCGGCCAGGTGATGCTTGACCGCCTGAAAGCTTCCGATCGGCTTGCCGAACTGTTTACGCTGGGCCACGTAGTCCACCGACAGGTCCAGCATGCGTTGCGCCAATCCCAGAAGTTGTCCGGCCACTGACAGCGCGCCACGGTCCAGCATGCGGTCCTGCAAGGCGCGCCCCTGCTCGCCGCTGGCCACGCAGGTCGCCGACGACGGGGTCCATGTCACCAGACCCAGACGGCGCGAGGCGTCGATGCTCAGATGGTTTTCCACGTCAACATGGGAGCGCGGCACCACATGGATGTCATCGCCATGGGTGAGAATCAACACTTCGGCCAATTGCGCGTCGCTGACCAGAGCATTGACCGGGTGACTGATCGCCAGGCGCAAACTGCCATTGGCGATTCTGGGTAACAGGTCAGCGCGAGCCGGATGCCCTGCGGGCAGACCGGCCAATAAGCCGCTGGCTACATAAGCCGTGTCGGCCAACGAATCGGGAATGGCGTAGTAACCCAACTCCTGGGTCATCAATGCCCAGGTCACATCGTCCATGCCCAGGCCACCTTCGGTCTCGGGCACCGACAAGGCGGTCAGGCCCTGCTCGGCGATCTTGTTGCGCAGGTCCTGGGAGCGCCCGACATCGGTCTCCCAGATTTCCCGGAGCATCTCCGGGGCGGCTTCGGTCATCAGGAAACGACTGATGGCTTCGCGAAACGCCAATTGGTCATCGTTAAAAGTGAAGTCCATGGGCGGTTCCTTATTTCGGCAAACCGAGCATGCGCTCGGCAATGATGTTGCGCTGGATCTCGTTGGTGCCGGCATAGATCGGCCCGGACTGTGCGAACAGGAAGCCCTCCAGCCAGCCGGCCGCGTCGCCTGCCTGAGCGCTCTTGCCCAACAGCTCGCCTCGGCCACCGAGAATGCGCATGGCGGTCTCGTGCATCTTCAGATCCAGCTCCGACCAGATGACCTTGTTGATGCTCGACTCGGCGCCGATCTGCTCGCCCCGGCTCAAACGCCCCACAGTGTGATAGGCCGACAACGCATAGGCTTCTGCGCCCATCCAGGTCTCCAGCACGGCATCGCGCAGGCTCGGGTCGCGGTCGGCGCCGGCGCGGTTCGCCTTGTACAGCTCAACCAGCTTGCGTGCCGTGGCCTGAAAGCGCGCCGGTGAACGCAGCAGCAGGCCGCGCTCGAAACCGGCTGTGGCCATCGCCACGTGCCAGCCCTGCCCTTGCTCACCGATGCGGTTGGCCACTGGCACCCGCACGTCGTCGAAAAACACCTCGGCAAAGGCGTCCTTGCCGTTGAGCGCCTTAATTGGGCGAATGCTCACCCCCGGCGTGTCCAGCGGCACCATGACGAAGGACAGGCCGTGGTGACGAGTCGATCCTGGTTCGCTGCGAAAGAGGCCGAACAGCCAATCCGCGTAGATCGCCCGGGTCGACCAGGTCTTCTGCCCGTTGATCACGTAATGGTCACCGTCAAGCAGCGCCTTGCTGGTGATTGCCGCCATGTCGGAGCCGGCGTTGGGCTCCGACCAGCCTTGCGCCCACATGTCCAGGCTGGCGGCCATGCGCGGCAGGAAGCGCTGCTTTTGCTCCGGGGTGCCGAATTCCATCAGGGTCGACCCCAGCAACAACTGGCCGTTCTGATTAACGCGCATCGGTGCTCCGGCGCCGTAATACTCTTCCTCGAAGATCAGCCACTCGATCAAGTCGCTACCGCGACCGCCCAGTTCAGCCGGCCACATCACCATCGACCAGCGGCTCTCGAACAACTTGGCCTCCCAGGCGCGGTGCTGTTCAAAACCTTCGCGGGTGTCGTAACTGGCCAAGGGCTCACGTGGCAGGTTGGCCGCCAGCCAGGCACGTACTTCGGCGCGGAACGCGTTTTGCTTGGGGGTATAAGTCAGGTCCATGGCGTTATCTCAGAACTTGGCGTCGCGTTTTTCAACGAAGGCCCGGCGCGTTTCCGCGGAGTCCGGGCTGCTATAGGCCTGCATGGTGAAGCCCTGTTCCCAGCGGTATTTATCTTCCAGGTTGCCGTCTTCGATACCGTTCAAGGCTTCCTTGGCGATGCGGATCATGCCCGGGCTCTTTTCGGCGATTTTCGCCGCGATGCCCAAGGCGGTTTCGCGCAACTGATTCTTGCTGACAATCCGCTCGATAAAGCCGTATTGCAGTGCCTCGGGAGCGCTGATGCTGTCACCGGTAAAGAACAGGTAACGGACTTTTTGCACCGGGAACAGGCGCTGAAGATGCGCACCGCCGCCCATGGCACCCCGGTCGACTTCCGGCAGGGCAAAGGTCGCGCATTCGGAGGCGACGACGATGTCCGCCGCCCCGGTGATGCCGATGCCGCCGCCCAGGACAAAACCATGGACCGCGACAATCACCGGCACCGGGTTGCGGTGCACGGCCTTGAAAGTGGCGTAGTTACCGGCATTGACCTCGACGATCCGTTCCGGGTACTTGTCCAGCTCCTTGATATCGACACCGGCGCAAAAGCCACGGCCTTCGGCGCGAATCACGATCACCCGCACTTCGGGATTCGCCCCAAGGGCTTCGATCTGTCGTGCCAGGGCATGCCACTCCTGGCTGTCGAGGGCATTGACCGGTGGTTTGGCGATCACCAGCTCAGCGATCCCCTGATTGAGTTGTGTCGTGAATGCCTGGTTCAAAGGGTTGCTCCAATACTGGCGGGATGGTTCGAAGGGGTGGGTCTGGCTGCGTGCCAGGAGCGTGTCCAGGCATTGCTGGGCCTCGCTGGCAATGCCTTCGATGACTTCACGGCAACTGAGTAACTCGCCGATGGCGGCCGCGACCTGGCCACTGGGCAGGATGCCCTCGTCCGGTGCGCCATCGACCATAGAGCGCTGCAACAGCACCGGCTGGTTGGCGGCCATCACCACTTGCGACAGCTGCGACGGGTCTTCACGCAACGCCCTGATAAAGACTGAAGCCATGTGCCCCAGGCTCATGCCGGTTTGCTGCTTCCACTGCCACGCACTGCCCAAGGCAATGCGCAGGCGACCGAAGGGGCCCGCCTTTTCGAGGTGATTGATGAAGCGGTTTTCGATCATGCGGTGACGCATGCCATCCACCGCGGTGGTGACGCGCACCTGCTGCGGATCGTTGACCTTCAGGTAGCGCTCAAGGGTCGCGGCCGGGGTCGGCGATTCGCGGGTCATCAAAAACCGCGTGCCCATGGCGATGCCGGCGCCACCGGCAGCCAGCACTGAGGCCAGGCCACGGCCGGTGGCGAACCCTCCGGCCGCGATCACCGGCACCCTGACCGCCGCCAGTACTTGGGGCAGCAGGATCGAACTGGGCACGCCGCCGGTATGACCGCCGCCCTCGCCGCCCTGAATAGTGATCAGATCGGCACCCAGTTCCACCGCCTTGAGCGCATGCTTCAAGGCGCCCACGGTGGGAATGCACAGCACCTTGGCCGCCTTGAAGCGAGCGATGGTCTGTTTGTCCGGACCGCGTCCGTAGCTCACGGCGCGCAAGCGGTATTTGATCGCCAGGTCGACGCACTGCGCGGCGTTGTCCTGGAACATATGGAAATTGAGCCCGAAGTTGCTGCCGCCGGTGGCGTCGATCACCTTGCGGATTTCGCCTTCCAGCTCATCGGCCGCGATGGTCGCCCCGGCCAGGAAACCGAAGCCCCCGGCCTGGGTCGTGGCGATCACCAGATTGGCATCGGCGACCCAGCCCATGGCGGTTTGCACAATCGGGTAACGGCAACCGAGGGCCTCAGTCAGTGGCGTATCCAACCAGCGGTTCATTGGCTTTTGTCCTCGGCCTGCTTGTTGGCCCGGGCCATGCCCTTGGCGTCGAAGCCGCCCAGTTTGTCGCCGGACAACAGCTCGTTATGGGCATGGGCAAAGTGGTGCCAGGCGAATACCGCATCCATCGCCGTGCGCTTGCCTTGCAGGTCTTCGACGTGGTTGATCGCCTGCTTGGTCAGGGCCAGGCCCATACGCGGCTGGCGGGCGATGCCGGCAGCAAGGGTATAGGTGGCCGCCTCCAGTTCCTCGCGGGGCACCAAACGGTTGACCATGCCCACTTGCCAGGCCCTCGTGGCGCTCATGCGGTCGCCGGTGAAGAGGAATTCCTTGGCGATACGCGGGTTCATTTCGTAGGGATGCGCAAAATATTCCACCCCCGGAATACCCATGCGCACCACCGGGTCCTGGAAGAATGCGTCGTCGCTGGCGACGATCAAATCGCAGACCCAGGCCAGCATCAGCCCGCCCGCTACACACGCGCCATGGACCATGGCGATGGTCGGCTTGGGAAGTTCGCGCCAGCGCCGGCACATGCCCAGGTACACCTCCTGCTCGCGGGCATACAGCTGCTCACCACCGGGTTTGTTGGTGTGGTCCCACCACAGGTGCGCGCGCTCGAACGGTTTGTCGATATCGCGCCCGGGGGTGCCGATATCGTGGCCCGCCGAGAAGTGCTTGCCGTTGCCGCGCAGGACGATGACCTTGACGCTGTCGTCGTTCACCGCCTGGCGAAAGAAGGCATCCAGGGCGTAGGTCATCTGCGAGTTTTGCGCGTTGTTGAAGGTCGGCCGGTTCAGCGTCAACGTGGCGATACCCTCGGCCACGCTGTACAGCACCGGGGTGTCCGTCTCATAGACGGCGTTGTCCTGGCGGACGATGAATTCACTGTCGCTGCTGTGCATGGTCGCTGTCCTTGCCTCAGGCCGTACGGATGCCGGGCGGGTTGCCCTTGATCGCCTTGGCGCGGTAATCGTGGGGATCGAGTCGACGGATCAGCGCCAACTGTTCTTGAGTGGGGTGCGTGGTCTCGTGCAACTGCGCCGACTTGAGCAACGGGAATCCGGTGTTGTCCTGGACTTGCTCGAAACTCACGCCGGGGTGCAACGAGCGCACCTGCACCGCACGTTCCGGGCCATTGAAATCGAGGACGCACAAATCGCTGACCACGCAATGGATGTCCATCAAGTCGCGGCGCGCCCCTTCGGGCCAGCGCTCGGCCTTGAAGCCGACACCGGAGACCATGTCCACTTCGCCGCTGACGAACACCCGGCTGTTATGGCTGGGTACAAAGAACGAGTTGAGGTGGTTGATGCTGTTGCCTGGCAAGCCGCGCACACCGAGGATCGCCGTCTTGGGCTTTTGATAGTCGCCGACGCAGGACAGGTTGGTCTGGCCCCAGCGGTCGATCTGGGTCGGGCCGATCATTGCATGGCGGCGTCCGCCCCATACGCATTCGAATACCCGCTCGAACGACATGTAACCCGAGTAGCGCGGCACGTAGTCGCCACGCGGGCCCAGCGGGATCGGTTCTTCAACCAGGAACGCCTCGCTGTCGGTCATCAACAGTTCCGGGCTGTGGGTCAGTTTGGCCAAGCTCGCGCCCAGGCGCGGAATCACGCCCAGGCCCGAGGCAATTACCTCGCCATTACCACGCCAAGCCTCAGAGGCGGCGACGATCATCAGTTCAGCAAGGGTGAAATCACGGGTTGCAGACATAGTCGCTAATCCTCAGAACACGGGAAGGGGCAAGGCGCCCATGGAGTCGGCACCGCCGTTCTGTGCCTGATAGGCCTGCTCGCCACCGGCGATGTAGGTCTGCACATAGTCCTGCCAGCCGTTTTCCGCCTGGCTGCTGGCGACATAGTTCTTGAGGTGCTTCATGTCCCAGCCGTAGTCGGGGGCGCAGAGCGTCGGGTGTGCACCGAGAGGTGCATGCACCACACCGCTCACCAGGTAGCGTTCGAAGGTATTGAAACGGGCCTGATCAGCGCTCAGCTCCAGGCGCTCTTCCAAGCGTTCGCACGAGACAAAGCACTGGTTGGCGGCGCGGGCGAACAGGTGATCGAAATACGGATCCGGACCGGTCACCAGGCAGTTACCCAGGCGGTCGGCGACGTTGACATGCAGGAACGCCACGTCGAGGTTCAACGCCGGCATCGCCAACAGCACCTCGCCATCGGCGTAGGGCGACTGTATCGTCTTGAGCTGCGGGTTCAGGCGCGTCACGTCAGTGGCCAGACCGCAACGGGTCGGCAGGAAAGGCAGGCGCATGCCGGCGGCGCGCAGGCCCCACTGGAACATGCCTTCGTCCAGCTCCATCAGCTCCAGTTCGCCAGCTTCACGGGCCTTGCGATAGTAGGGTTCCAGCGGTATGGCATCGAGGGTGGCGAAGCCGAATACCAGCTTCTTGACCTTACCGGCGGCGCACAGCATGCCCACTTCCGGGCCACCGTAGGCAACCACAGTCAGGTCTTTGACCGGTGAGCGCAGGATCTGCCGCACGATAGCCATCGGCTTGCGCCGTGGGCCCCAGCCGCCGAAACCGATGGTCATGCCATCGCGCAATTGAGCGACCGCATCGGCCGCTGTCAGTTGTTTGTTCATTTTGATGATTCCTTACTGTTGGCCGACCGAAAAGTCGTGCCCCCAAATGCTCACGCGGGTGAACTCGAATGCCGAATGCTCCACCCAGTCAACTTGCAAACCGCCAAAGCCGTACTCCAGATCGAAACCAGACGGCGTCTTCATGTAGAAACTGGTCATGCGATCGTTCAGGTGCTGACCGAGGGTGGCCGACAGGGGCACCTCATGGGCGTGCAGACGGTCGTGGGCTCGGCCGACTTCGGTCATCGAATCGACCTCGACCATCACGTGCACGCAACCTGACGGCACCGGGTACTCGGCCAGTGCCAGGCTGTGATGGCGGGCGTTTTGACAATGCAGGAAGTGAATGCGGATCGGCGGCACCGATGGGTCGGGACGAAAGTTGAAAATGTCCGACAGCTCGAAACCCAGCACATCCTTGGCGAACGCCAAGGTGGCGTCGAAGTTCGGCGCCGGCAGCACCGTATGACCCAAGCCCATCTCACCGGTAATGAAACGCGGCACACCTTGGGGTGACACAAACGGCAGGCAATCGGAGCGATGCCCCCAGCTCAGCTCATGACAGTTGCCCGACGGGTCGGTGACCTTGATCAGTGCCTGTACGCCGCGCTGCTCGACCTCGGCGGCAGAGCCCGGCTGCCATTCGATGCCGGCAGCGCTAAGGTGCTCAAGTGCGGCCTTGAATGCCGGCTCGTTGGCCAGCTCCCAGCCAGAAGCCAGATAACGCGCCTCGCTGCCTTCGACGATCAGCATGCGAAACGGACGCTCGTCCATTTTTACGTACAAGCCACCACCTGGGGCCGCATGCACTTGCATGCCCAGCACGTCTTCGGCGTAACGCTGCCAATGGCTGAGGTTTTCGATCTGCGAGACGAAATAGCTCAAACCGCGAATGTCGATCATGCCTTGGTCCTCGTTGGCTGAATGGGCTTTCGTGGCGAGCATTGTGCAAAGCGCCGCCCGCCGCTTCATCGTCCGTTGAGACTAAGCAGAGAGCGGCGCAGAAGAACCGCGGCGCCCGGATCCCGTAGGAGCCAGGCTTTCCGGCGAAGAACGATGACGCGGTGTCACAGTCCTAGTCCGTTTTAGTGATTCGAACACAGCGCCTGACGCCACAGACTCACGCATCCATCCGCATTGCAGAGACCGCCCCATGGAGTTCGCTTTTACCGAAGAACACCTGATGATTCGCGACAGCGCCGAGCGTTTTCTCGCCCAGGCCAGCGACTCGCATGCCGTGCGCGCCGCCATGAAACGGCCGGACGCTCATGACCCCGAAGTCTGGCAACAGATCGGTCAGGAGCTGTACTGGCCGGCACTAATGGTGCCGGAGCGCTTTGGCGGTATGGGCTTGGGGTTTGTCGAACTGGCGATTCTGCTGGAACAAAGCGGTCGCTATCTGCTGGGTTCGCCGCTGTTCGCCACTGCATGTCTAGCCACCCCGGCCCTGCTGCTGGGGCACAACGAGCCCATACAGGAGCACTGGCTGGCAGCGATTGCCGCAGGTGAAACCCGTGCCACCCTGGCCTTCGCCACTGTTCCAGGGCTGGAGGCTTGCAGTGTGCAGGCCGTGGCCGCGCCGCGCCCAGGAGGCTGGACCCTTGACGGCCAATACGCGCAGGTCATCGATGGCGCCTCGGCCGACCTGCTGATCGTCGCCGCTCGTGCCCCCGATACTCAGGGCGAACGGGGTATCAGTCTGTTCGTCTTGCCTGGCGATACGCCGGGCGTGGTGCGTACCCCCCTGGCAACAATGGACCAGACCCGTCGCCTGGCACGCATTGAATTGCATGACGTGCAGGTCAGCGAGGCACAACAGCTTTGTGGTCCCGAGCAGGGCTGGGCAGTGCTGCGGAACACACTGTTGATCGCCACTATCGGACTTGCCGCCGAGCAGACGGGTGGCGCGCAACAGGCCTTGGACCTGACCCTGGCCTACATTGCCGAACGCCGGCAATTCAAACGCACCATCGCCAGCTTCCAGGCGATCAAGCACCGCTGTGCCGACATGATGCTGCAAGTCGAATGCGCCCGATCAGCAGCCTACTACGCCGCCTGTGTAGCCCAGGAGCACCTGGACCCGAAAGGCGATGTCGCCGTGGCCCAGGAGCTTGAGCAGGCCGCCGCCACGGCAAAGATTCATGCCAGCGAAGCCTTTTTTCACTGCGCCGCCGAGTCGATCCAGCTACATGGCGGCATCGGGTTTACCTGGGAATACGATCCACATCTGTACTTCAAACGAGCCCGCGCCAGCGAGCAACTACTGGGCAACCCGGCGTTGCACCGCGAGCGCCTGGCCAAGCATCTATTGGGAGAGCAACCATGAAAATCGGTTTCAGTCGTGCAGACGAAATATTCCGCGAAGAAGTCGCCCAGTGGCTGGCCGAGCACCTGAGCGGCGAATTTGCGCCACTGCGCTTTCGTGGCGGCCCGGGTGATGAACACAGCTTTCCTGAGGAGCGCAAAGCCTGGGAGCGTCGGCTTGCCGCAGGTGCCTGGATCGGCGTCGGCTGGGCCAGGGAACACGGCGGACGAGGACTTCCCATCAGTCAGCAAGTAATCTTCCATGAGGAATATGCCCGCGCCGGTGGCCCAGGGCGCATGGGTCATATCGGCGAAGGCCTGATCGGCCCGACCCTCGCCGCCTTCGGCACCCCGGCCCAGCAAAAGCGCCTATTGCCCGGCATCCTCGACGGCAGCCAGTTCTGGTGCCAGGGCTATTCGGAGCCGGGGGCAGGTTCGGACCTTGCCAACGTACAGACCCGGGCGAAACTGGATGCCACGGGCGAACACTGGTTGATCAGCGGGCAGAAGGTCTGGACCTCCCTGGCGCACGAGGCCGACTGGTGTTTCGTGCTGGCGCGCACCGAGCCCGGCAGCCAGGGCCATCACGGCTTGTCGTTCCTGCTGGTGCCGATGGCTCAGGACAGCATCCGCGTGCAACCGATCCAGCAACTGACCGGTACCAGTGAATTCAACGAGGTGTTCTTCGACCAGGCCATCACGAGTGCCGAAAACCTGATCGGCCAACCGGGCGATGGCTGGAAGATCGCCATGGCGCTGCTGGGTTTTGAGCGCGGCGTATCCACATTGGGTCAGCAGATGCAGTTTCACAACGAACTCGACGAAATCATCCGCATCGCGCGCACCAACGGTGCCGCCCGTGACCCACTGCTGCGCCAGCGCATCGCCCAAGCCTGGAGCGGGCTCAAGGTGTTGCGCTACAACTCTCTGCGCATGCTCTCGGGTCCGCAAGACGGCAGCCTCGGTCGCGAAGCGATGATCTACAAACTGGCCTGGTCCACTTGGCACAGCGACCTGGGCAAACTGGCCATGGACGTGCTGGGCGATGCCGGAGAAATCCTCGACGCCGCGCCCTACCAGCTCAGCCGCCTGCAGTCGCTGTTCCTGTTCACCCGCTCCGATACCATCTATGGCGGCAGCAATGAGATTCAGCGCAATGTGATTGCCGAGCGGGCACTGGGCATGCCGCGTGAACCACGGGTCACCCTTTAAACGGTGTCCCCGCAGTACATCGATGACGCGGTGCAGCAGATGCACCGGGGGTGCCTGGCTTCCTGTCGAAGCCAGGCTTGCCGGCGAAGAACGATGACGCGGTGTGACAGCCACGCCGCAGTGCTTGGTAAGGATTGATCGCTCCCACTATCCCGCCGTGGGAACGATCAGCAGTTCAGCGCACGCGAATCTTCGGGTCATCCGCCCCACGGCGCAGCGTCTTGAGAAAGCCTTCCAGCGGTGCTGGTTCGGCGATCTGCGGCAAGGCGTCCTTGTCCGGGCGTTGCGCCCAGAATGCATCCCAGGATGGAAAGAGCTCGTGGAAGGAACCGGCGTACGGCTCGCGCCCAGGCCAGCGTATTTTCAAGCCGCCGATCGGTGGTTTGTTCAGGTCGGTCGCGTACCAGTAGCACGGCAAGCGGCGACGGAAGCACCAGCGCCCGTCGATTCGCTCATAGTCGTCCCAGTACAGCATCTGCATGATTACCCACTCGGGACCGGTCTCATGCTCGTTCTTCGAATAGACCACGCCTGTGGCGTGATCGGCATCGCTGAACTCGATGATATGTTGCCCCAAGTGATGGGAGGTGCCGTGAAACTGCTTGCGCATGGTTTCGTCCAGCCACACCTTGAGGTGCGCGCGACCGCTTTTGTCGCGGCCCACGCGCACGTCCGGCGCGAAGCAATTGGCCATGGCATCCATATCACGCATGTCCAGAGCCAAGGCATATTTGCCAGCCAGTTGGCGGATCTCGTCCAGCGACTCCAGTCGGTCAATGCGCGCAAGCAATGCGCTCGGGTCCTGGCTCATCAGTCGAGCACCGTATACAGGTCCGAACCGCGCCCACCGTCCACTGCCAGGCTGGCACCGGTGACATACGAAGCCTCGTCGCTGGCCAAAAACAAAATGGCGTTGGCCAGTTCCACCGGCAGGCCGACCCGTTTCATCGGGATCACTTTTTCAGTGTTGGTACGGGTCTTGGCGTCGCCCAGCATGCCGGCGGTGGCCGGGGTGTCGACCACTCCAGGGATGATCACGTTGCAGCGGATGTTGTGTGGTGCGCCTTCGCTGGCCGCCGCCCGGCTGAAGTTGATCACCGCCGCCTTGGCCGCCGAGTAACCGGCCATCCAGGCTGTGCCGAACAGGCCGCAGATCGAAGCGATATTGACGATCGAACCACCACCCTGCTCTTTCATCAGCTGCATCGCGGTACGGGTGCCCCAGAAGGTGCCGTCCACCGTAGTAGCGAAGTTGGCGTGCCAGTCTGCGGTGGTCATCGTGTCGATACCACCCCAGGTGTAGGCCATTGCGTTGTTGACCAGAATGTCCAGACGTCCGTGGCGTTGTGCAGTAGCTTGAAGCGCGCCGACGTAGGCCTGTTCATCGCTGACATCGGCCACGGCTATCTCGGCCTGCCCACCCTGGGTCCGGATTTTTTCCTGCACACCTTGCAGCGGCTCGATGCGTCTGCCGCACAACACCACCGTGGCGCCCTCCTCGGCGAATCGCAGTGCGGTGGCCTCACCGATGCCGGAACCGGCACCGGTAACGAAGGCGATTTTTCCTTGTAAACGCTTACTCRTGGGTGTCTCCCTGATCAGATAAAGGCCATGCCACCGTTGACGGCGATGTTTTGCCCAGTCATGAAACTGGCGTCTTCGCTGGCCAGAAACACCGCGACCCGGGCGATCTCGTCGGTCTCGCACATGCGGCCCAGGGGCACGTTTTTCAGCAGCGCTTGCATGTAGTCATCAGGGATGCCGGCCATCATCGGGGTGTTAGTCGGTCCCGGCACCAAGGTGTTGACGCGTATCCCACTGGCCGCCAGTTCACGGGCAATCGAACGGGTCAGGCCCATCACCCCGGCCTTCGAGGCGCAGTAGTGGCTTGGGCCGTCACCGGTCAGCGCGGCGGTGCTGGAGAGGTTGATGATCGCGCCCTTGCGGCCACCCTTGACCATCAGCCTGGCGCCCTCACGGCAGCACAGAAAGGTCCCACCCAGGTTCACCCCGATCACTCGCGCCCAGCTCTCGTCCGGGGTATCGAGGAAGCTGTCCAGCGCGCCCACGCCGGCGTTATTGACCAGAATGTCGAGGCCGCCGAAGTGCTGCTCAGCCTGGCCCATGGCATCGACCACGGACGCACCATCACCGACGTTACAGGCCAGGGCCAGTACCTTGTCACCCAAATCTGCCAGGCTCTCGGCCAGGGTCGCCTGATTCAGGTCGACAGCCACCACCTTGGCACCTTCGGCGACAAAACCACGCACGATGGCCTGGCCCATACCCTGGGCGGCGCCGGTTACAAAGGCCACTTTATTGAGTAACTTCATAGCAATCTCCAAATGTGCAAATACGCTGCGGCCCGCTGCCCTTGCAGTGAAGCCGTCCCGTGCATGATTAGCGGTAAGCGCCTGGACACACATCGTCCGATGGGACTACCGCCGCGTGGTCTGAACGGACGATGTGACTAGCTCGATCAGAGCCCAGCATTCGCATTGCGCGCACCACGCCAGTCGCTGCGTTTCCCTTCAAATCGCTGCATTCAATCTGCTGCAGTGCCTGGCGCGGCTGTGCCTCATGAATCCGCAGACAATGGAGAACCCCATGAACCAATCCGTAGACTTGCCCCTGCCCGTCGGCCATTACGCGACCCTGCCAAACGGCCTGCATTTGCACTATCTGGATGAGGGCGCAGGCCCCGTGGTGCTGTGGCTGCACGGCAGCGGGCCGGGCGCCAGTGGCTTCAGTAACTTCAAGGGCAACTACCCGCAACTCGTCGCCGCGGGCTATCGCAACATCGTGCTTGACCTCCCGGGTTTCGGTCGCTCGGACAAACCCGAGGACGTCCAGTACGACCTGGATTTCTTCGTCGACTGCGTGGCCGCGTTTCTGGAGTGCATCGGTGTGCGGCGTTGCACGCTGCTGGGGAATTCGTTGGGAGGCGCGATCGCCCTTGGCCTGGCCCTGCGTCTGCCACAACTGCCACAGAGTCTGATCCTGCTGGCTCCGGGCGGTGTCGAGGAACGGGAAACCTACTTCAAGATGGAAGGCATCGTGCGCATGGTCAGCCTGTTCAGCGCTGGCCCCATCGGAATGGAGGAGATGCGCAGCATGATGCGCCTCCAGCTGTTCGATGATTCGATTCTGCCGGAAAGCCTGCTGCAAGAACGCGTGGCGGTGGCAATGTCCCAGCCCAAGAACCTGTTCAGCACCATGATGGTACCGAACATGGAAACACGCCTGGGTGAGATCCAATGCCCGATCCTCGGCTTCTGGGGAACCAACGATCACTTCAACCCGATCAGTGGCGCCCAACGCATCATCGACGGCGCGCCAAATGCCCGGTTCATCTTGCTCAACCGTTGTGGACATTGGGTCCAGGTAGAACACCGCGAACTGTTCAACCGCAGCTGCATCGACTTCCTGCAACACGGTTGAACCTGTAGGAACGTGGCGGCCCGCGAACGGGGCACCGTGGTGTATTTGTAATACCGCGTCATCGTTCTTCGCCGGCAAGCCTGGCTCCTACACAGGAACCAGGCGCTGCGTGTAACTGTCACCCCGCCGCTGGCTGGCGGTTCAATTCGGCGTCGCCGGGCTGGCCAAGCACGCAGGAGGTGCCGCCGGGGGTGTACATCATTGCCACGCAACGGTTACAGGCAGTGCAGATCGAGTCGCGACTGGCTCCGCTGGCGAGTTTGTTGACGTAGTCCTGCTCGGCCAGCAACACCCGCCCCATGGCGACCAGATCAAAGCCCTCGGCCATGACCTGTTCAATGCTCGCCAGACTCTTGGCGCCGCCCAAATAAGCCAAGGGCATCTTGACCGCCGCACGCACTTTGCGCGCGTGTTCCAACAGATACAGTTCTCGGAACTCTACGGTCGGCTCTTTACGGCGCTGGATGGCCATGGCCAGGGCGATAATCTTGTTTTTCTGCTGCACTCGGTTTTCCTTGGGGAAGGAAGAACCGAACATGGTGGTGATCGATTCGGCGTTCATCCCGGCGCTGAGCACCAACAAATGCGCGCCCTCTTCTTCCAGCATGCGGGCAATCTGTGCCCCGTCTTCGGCACTGTTTCCGGCGCGCACACCTTCGGTGATGCTGTATTTGCAGATCACCGCCATCTCTTGGCCGACCGCATCGAGCACCGCGCGCAACACCCGCCGCGGAAAGCGCAGGCGGTTTTCCAGATTTCCGCCGTACTGGTCGCGGCGCTTGTTGTACATCGGCGAAATGAATTGGCTCAACAAGTAGCCGTGCCCCATATGGATTTCCACAGCATCGAAACCCGCCTGGCGTGCCAGGCGGGCGCCCTGGGCGAAATCGCGCACCACTTGTTGCATGTCGGCTTCGTTCATTGCCTGCTTGAGGAACATGCCGCTCATCAGGCCAATCTTGTTGAACCCACCGCTGGCCGAAAGCGGACGTTTGGTCGAGCGCTCGCGAATAAAGGTAAAGCAGCCGCCGTGGGTGATCTGCGCGCTGGCCAGGCCACCGGACTCGTGCACGGCGTCGGTCAGGACCTTGAAGTGCGGCACGCTGGATTGAGCAAGGATCAACTGATTGGGCAAGGTGCGGCCATCGCTGCTCACCGCGCAATAAGCCACGGTGGTCAGGGCGGTACCGCCAGCGGCCAGGGCCGAATGCAGTTTGACCAGTTGTTTGGAAGGCACGCCCTGGGCACTCATACCCTCGTTGGTGGCGGCCTTGATAAAACGGTTTTTCAAGGTCAGTGGGCCAATCTCGACCGGGCTGAACGGTGATGGGGTTGAACGAGGATTCATGGCAGGCCTCTCTTTATTGTTATCAGGCTACAAACGAAGGACTGCGTCGCCACATCGCGACGCAGCGATGATCTTCAGAAGGTGTATTTGGCGTTCAACGACAGGTAATCGCGGTCAGCCAGCAAGCGACCCTGGGCGACATCCGGGGAGCTCAAGTAGGCGATATAGGTCATACCGACCTGAAAGTTGCCCAAGTACTTGAAGTCACCACCCACAGTCAGCCGCTTCTCGTCGCGCCCCAGGCCCTGGTAGGCACTACCATCGATGTTCTGCGTCCAGACCACCTTGGTGCTCAAGTCGAGGCCGTTGGCGATGGACGGGTAGTCCATGTAGACGCCAACGCCCAGCAGGCTCGTGCCTCGGGTCTGGATCTTCGACTCGAACTTGTCAAAAGTGCCATCCACGCCGGCCCCGCCGCCGGTGATCGTCAGGCTGTCCACCCCGTCGATGTGTTGATGCACCACTTCGCCCATGAAGGTGGTCTGCTGGGCGAGCAGGCTTGGGCCCAGGATGTACATTGCGTTGAGGTTGCCTTGCCAGATCTGCCCGGTGGTCGGTGCGCCGTTGTTCAGGTAGACCGCGGCGCCATCGCGGTAGCTCAGGTCACCGGCGTACTGCACCGAGTCGCCGACCTTGGAGCTGAAGCTGATCCCCGTCAGCTTGACGTCTTCGAAGTAACCCAGGCGATAGGTCGGTGCGCTTCCCTCATGACCAATGCCCTTGAGCGACGAGTATTGGGTGGTGCCAGTAAAGTCGAAGAACAATGAGCCGATGTGCTCGTTATAGCGGTAATGGAACAGCCCCACTTCGGTGTTCTCGGTGACTCGATAGCGCACGCCCACACCCCATTGGCCGCTGTCGCTGGCGTCTTTTTCACCGGCATAACCGACCGCCAGGCCGTTGGGCAGGCTGTCGACTACCCCGCTGCCCAGACGAAAGAACTCGGCACCGGGACCGAAGGTATCGCTGCCGAAGTAATCGCCCACAGGATTGAGCTGAGTCTTTTCCCACTCGTATTGGTAGTAGCCCACCAGCGCCAGGTCTTCATTCAGCGACCACGACCCGGACACCTGCCCCACCGGCAGGTACGAGTCCTTGGCCTCGGTACCCGGCACGTTGAACTTGGTGGCGTCCACCGGGGCCTGGCCCTGGCTGATGTTGGCCCAGAACAGGCTCTCGCCCCAGGCCACCAGATGCCGTCCGGCCTTGAGCGACAGGTACTGGGTTTCGCCGACATCGAAGTTGCCATACACATACGCATCGAGCAGACGCGCCATGCTGCCACTGAGCCTGCGGGTTTCGTCGCTGAAGCCATCGTTGTGCCCAGTCTTGTTTACCGTCTGCGGCGAGTCGTTGGCGTTTTTCTGGTTGTAGACATCGTCATAGAACTGGCTGCCGCGCAGCACCGCACCGAGGTTGTCGTGTTTGAGTTGTAGTTCGCCGAACAGACTCAGGCGGTTATTGATCAACGAGCCGCGCTTGAAGTTTCGCGTGCCGTCGTCGTAGTTCGGGTCATTGAGGTATTGACTGGCCTGCTTGGCCATACGCATGGATGCGGTGTAGTTGACCGTCAACGACGAATCCAGGGTGGTGTTTTCCCCCAGTTCGATGGTGGGCGAAGCGCTGGCACTGGTGATGGTGATGGTGATGGCCGTAGCCAACAGGCATCGCCCATCGATCACTCTCCCCGGACTGCGTGCAACAAAGTTTCGGGTAAACATGCTCATCTCCTTTTTTATTGTTTTGGCTTGTGTGGCCACAGCATGAAAAAAACCGCTTTCGCGCACATCGTCCGTTTGGTGAGATGGGCGCTTCTCACGACTGAGCGCTGTTGGCCACCACCGCGCGCAATTCGTTCTTCGCCACCTTGCTCGACGGATTCAATGGCAAAGCGTTGAAGAAGCGCACCTGGCGCGGCACCTTGTAATTGGCCATCTGCTCTCGGCTCCAGGCGATCAGTTGCGCCTCGTCGAGTTCTCTACCTTCGCGCAGGACCACGCAGGCACACCCGACCTCGCCCATGCGCTCATCGGCGATGCCGACCACCGCCACCTGGGCAATGGCCGGGTGCCTGATCAGTGCTGCTTCGATTTCCGCCGGGTAACAGTTGAAACCGCCGACGATGAACATGTCTTTCAGCCGGTCGGTGATGATCAGGTTGCCCGCGTCATCCAGGCGCCCGACATCGCCGGTGTGCAGCCAGCCTTCGTCGTCGATGGCTTCGCGGGTCGCTTCGGGGTTCTGGAAATAGCCCTGCATGATGTGAAAGCCACGCAGACAGATCTCACCGGTTTGCTCTGGGTCCAGTGCCTGGTTGTGCGGATCGCGGATGCTCACTTCAGTGCCGGCAATCGGCCGTCCGCTGGTGCCGGCGATCACCTGCGCCGAATCATGTGGATCGCAGATCGTCGCCAGTCCGCCGCATTCGGTCAGGCCGTAGGCGGTGGTCACCACGGCAAAACCCAACTCATTGCGCATGCGCTCGATCAGGCTCGGCGGGATACTCGCTGAACCGGTCACCGCGATGCGCAGGCTCGACAAGTCGGTCTGCTTGAGCTGCGGATGCGCAAGCAGCGAAAGGTACAGGGTCGGCGCACCGGGCAAGACGCTGATGCGCTCACGGGCGATGCGCTGGAACACTTCTTCTGCGTCGAACACCGCATGGGGCAGGATGGTCGCTCCGGCGATCAGGCAGGTCAGCCAGCCGGCCTTGTAACCAAAGGCATGAAAAAACGGGTTAACGATCAGGTAACGGTCGCCCGGCACCAGGCCGATGACCTTGACGTATTCGGTAAAGGCTCGCAGGTTCTGTCCATGGCCGCTCATCACGCCCTTGGGTTTGCCGGTGGTGCCGGAGGTGAACAGCAGATCGCACATCGCCTCGGGGCCGACCGCCGATGCACATCGCTTGGCACTGTCGGCATCGATGGTCGCTGCACCGCGCAGGAACTGTGCAAGCGTCAGGTCTGAAGGCTGCCCTGGCGCGTCGCCATCGACAATTACCAGGTGCTGAAGGCTGGCCGGCCGATGAGGTGCGAGCAGCGCCGGGTAGTCGACGTCGAGAAATCGCTGCTGGACAAATAACAGCCGGCAGCCGCTGCGTTCCAGCACATCGGCGGCCTCAAGGCCCTTCATACGAGTGTTGATCGGTACCAGCACCGCACCGGCACACTGAATGCCCAGCGCTGCGAGGATCCAGTCACCACTGTTCGGCGCCCAGATACCGACCCGGTCACCGGCCTGGATCCCCAAGGCCATCAAGCCACGGGTAAAACCCATGACGCGCTCGGGTAACTGGGCGTAGTCGATGCATTGGCCGTTGTCCTCAATGGCAGTGCGACCGGCAAAACGTTCGGCACTGCTAAAGACCAACTGGGCAAGGGTCACAGGGGCTGCGCTCAGGGGCGCGGCAAGGTTCAGGCTCTGATTCATCGTGGGCTCGGGCTCATCAATCGGGAAAGCGAATACGCAGTTGCGCGCTGGTGGGAACCGCCTGACAGGCAAGAATCCAGCCTTCGGCCAAGTCGCCAGCATCCAGTGCATCGTTGTGCAGCAACTCGACGTCGCCACTTTCCAACGTGCACATGCACGAGGCGCAGCCACCGACACGACAGGCGCTGGGTGGGTTGAGGCCGGCACGTTCCATGGCGGCCAGCACGGTCTCGCCGCTGTCACAGGCCACGTGGTGGTCCTCGCCATCCAGGCGCACTGCCAGCTGCGCGGCCACTGCTGCCTCGCTGCTGGCGACCATTGGCAGTTCGCCTTCGCCGGGGAGCGACACGAAACGCTCGACATGCACCCGTCGATCCGGCATGCCCAGGCCCTTGAGTGCGCTAACGGCCGCATCCATGAACGGGGCCGGACCACAGATGAATGCCTGGGCATCGATAAAAGGCCGCGCCAGTTCGGCCAGTTGCCCGACGCTCGGGATGCCCTGAACCGAATCGAGCCAATGGACGATTTGCAGGCGTTGCGGATGAGCACTGGCCAAGTGTCTGAGTTCATCCTTGAAAATCACCGAAGACTCATCGCGGTTGGCATAGATCAACAGGACCCGGCCTGTTCCGGCGAGCAACGCCGAACGCAGGATCGACAGCACCGGGGTCACGCCGCTGCCGCCGCCGAACAGCAGCAAGTCGCCGTCGAGGCTGCACGGCACAAACACCCCGGCCGGTGGCAGCACCTCCAGGGTCTGGCCGGCCTGCAATTCGCCGCACAGCCAGTTCGATGCGCGTCCCTCGTGCACGCGCTTGACCGTTACCCGCAACGGCTCATCCAGCAATGGCGTGCTCGACAATGAATAACAACGGGGCAGCCAGCCGTCCTCGAAAGGCACTCGCAAGGTCAGGAACTGGCCGGGCTGATAGCGAAAACGTTCGCCCAGATGCTCCGGCACGTCGAAAACCAGGGAGCGCGCATCGGCGGTTTCCTCGATCACTTGCGCCACGCGCAGGGCAAGATAATTGTTCATAGGTCAGATACTCATGACCACCTGCCCGTGAATCACCGGCAGGTGTAAACCCAAGGGGTCGAAAAACGGAGGCCATGGCCTCAGACGTAAGGGTCCGGGTTGGGCAGGCCCAGCATCACGGCGCCGTAGCTGCGCCCGTAAGCCATGTAGTTGTTGGCGATGTGCCCGCGTGCCTGGTGCAGGTCGCGGAACAGCCGCGCCACCGGGTTGGTGTTGTACAAGCCCGAAGCGGCCATGCTGCGTAGCAGGTCGTTGGCCCGTTCGGCGCAAATATTGGTCACGTAGGCCGACTGGTAGCGATACAACAGGCGGGTTTCGGTATCCGGGTATTCGCCGGCGCGGGCCAGGCTCATCAGGTGCTCGTAATTGCGCTCCAGCACCAGGCGCAGGCTGTCAACGGTGATCATCGCTTCGGCAACGGCGGTTTGCGCCACAGGATCGTCAGCGGTACGGGCGCCGTGCTTGCCGATGTGTTTGGCGGCATTGTCGCGGAACTCGTTGATCGCGCCCTGCAGGGCACCAATGGCCGAGGTGGAAACGGCGCGGGAGAACACCTGGGCAAATGGGATCGCGTAGATCGGGTTGGTGTTGACCAGCCGCCCGGGCGTCGCTTCGAGGGTCCAGTTATTGGTGCGCTGCACGCGATGGGCAGGGACGAATACATCCTCGACCACGATGTCATGGCTTCCCGTGCCGCGCAGGCCCATCACGTCCCAATTACGTTCGATCTGATAGTCCTTGCGTGGCAACAGGAAGGTGCCGTGCTCGGCTGCCAGTTCGCCATCGGGCGGCAGGATCCCGCCCAGAAACACCCATTGGCAGTGCTCGCTGCCGCTGGAGAAACCCCAGCGCCCGCTGATGCGGTAACCGCCCTCGACCACCGTGACCCTGGCCGCTGGCATATAGGTCGAGCAGATCAGTGCGTTGTGGTCATCAGCCCAGACTTCGCGCTGCGCTTCGATCGGGTAACGCGCCAGTTGCCAGGGGTGAACCCCCATCACGCCGTATATCCAGGCTGTGGACATGCAACCCTCGGCGAGGATGGTCTGGATTTCGAAGAAGGTACGCGGGTCCACTTCATATCCACCAAACGCCCTTGGTTGCAAGGCTCGCAGCAAGCCGGCGGACTGCAGCTCGGCGACGCTCTCCTGCGGCACCTTCAAGTCCTTGTCGGCCTGCGCCGTGCGCGCCTTGAGGGCGGGCACCAGGCTCCGCGCACGTTCAAGCAGATCACGTTCGTCCTGGGTCTTTTCTCGCATGCTGTGCATCTCTCAACTCTCCCGATCTCACTGCGCCACTGCGCGAGTTGAGATGGATCATCGGATCGAGCGAACAATCATTCATCGTCAAAGCGGACTAGGGGTGGTCTCGCTCCCACAGGTTATGTGCCCTGTTTGATAGTCCATTGAGACGATGCTGGCGGCGGCCGTTGCGGCGATATTTCATCCATCGACAATCGACCCCACGGAGCAAGGGCCCATGAGTATTTTGCAGCGTTTCCAGATGCACGGCAGCGTCGCCATCGTCACCGGCAGCGGCCGGGGAATCGGTCGGGCGATCGCCTTGGCGTATGCCGAAGCCGGCGCCGATGTGGTGTGCTCGGCGCGGTCGCTGGACGAGGTTCAGGCAGTGGCCGAAGAAGTTCGCGGCCTGGGACGGCGCGCCCTGGCGTTCGCTTGCGACGTCAACGACGCCGAGCAACGCCACGCGCTGGTGCGTCAAAGCGTGGAGCAAATGGGTCGTATCACTCATCTGGTGAACAATGTCGGCGGTGGCGGTCCTAACGATCCGCTGGCGATGACGCCGGAGCAGTTCGCCCAGGTATTGACCTTCAACGTCGCCACCAGCTACGCCTTCTGCCAATTGTGTGTGCCGCTGATGCGTGAGGCAGGTGGCGGCAACATCATCAATATCAGCTCGGTGGCGGCACGCTATGCCCAGCGCCATTTCAGCGCCTACGGCACAGCCAAGGCCGCTCTCAGCCATCTGACCCGTTTGCTGGCCCAGGACTTTGCGCCGCAGATCCGGGTCAACGCCGTTTCCCCCGGCCCGACCCTGACCGAAGCGCTGAACGGCGTGATGCCGACCGCCATGCGCGAGGTCATGGAAGCCAACACCCCGCTCAAATGCCTGGGCACCCCGCAAGACATCGCTGCTGCCGCGCTGTACCTCGCCAGCCCGGCTTCGGCCTGGGTTACCGGCAAGATTATCGATGTCGACGGCGGCGCCGACTCGTCGGTCTGGCCCGGCTGAACGCCTCCTTTTGGCCCGTCCCTGATGACGTTCGGACGGGCTTTTTTTCCCCACCTATCTGGAGCCCTGCCATGGACGCTCATTTGATCAACACGCTCGGTGACGAACTGTTCAACGCCTTGCGCAGCCGTCAGACCCTGGCGCCCCTGACCCGGCGCTATCCACAGATCACCCTGGAACAGGCCTATCGGATTTCCCTGCGCTTCCTGCAACGCCGAGAAGCCCTTGGCGAGCAGGTGATTGGCAAGAAAATCGGGGTGACTAGCCGCGCAGTGCAGGAAATGCTGGACGTCCACCAACCGGACTTCGGTTTCCTCACCAATGCCATGCAGGTCGAGGATGGCTGCGATGTCAGCCTGGCCCGCTATAACCTGATCCAGCCACGGGCCGAAGGCGAAATCGCCTTTATCCTCGGTGAAGACTTACAAGGCCCGGGCATAAGCGCCGAGGACGTCCTGGCCGCCAGCCAATGGGTCGTGCCGTGCTTCGAGATCGTCGACTCGCGGATCGACGACTGGCAGATCCGTATCCAGGACACCGTGGCCGACAACGCTTCCTGTGGCGTGTTCGCCCTCGGCACCCAGCGTATCGACCCTCGCTCACTGGACCTGGCTGCCGTGCACATGCAACT
This sequence comes from Pseudomonas sp. P5_B2, assembly GCF_056400445.1. Classification (NCBI taxonomy): domain Bacteria; kingdom Pseudomonadati; phylum Pseudomonadota; class Gammaproteobacteria; order Pseudomonadales; family Pseudomonadaceae; genus Pseudomonas; species Pseudomonas sp. P5_B2. The sequence continues at coordinate 31,833 of NZ_JBFULH010000002.1, forward strand.
GCTGAAAAACGGCCAGCCGGCAGGCTCGGGACTGGGCTCGGCGGTGCAAGGACATCCCTGCGCGGCCGTGGCCTGGCTGGCCAATACCCTGGGCGAACTGGGCATCCCGTTCCGCCGTGGCGAGATCATTCTCTCCGGTGCCTTGGCACCGCTGGTGCCAGTAGTCGCCGGTGACCAAGTCAGTCTGTCCATGAGTGGCCTGGGTGACGCCAGCCTGCGCTTTGTCCCTTGATCACCCTTCATTCCCCTCCCTTTCTCCCTCCCTGGAGCCAAAGACCATGAGCAAAAAGATCAAATGCGCGCTGATCGGGCCGGGCAACATCGGCACCGACCTATTGTACAAATTGATGCGCAGTGACGTGCTGGAACCGGTATGGATGGTGGGCATCGACGCCACCTCCGAAGGCCTTTCGCGTGCCCGCGAGCTGGGCCTGAAGACCACCGCCGACGGTGTCGACGGATTGCTGCCCCATGTCCTCGAAGACCAGATCCAGATCGCCTTCGACGCAACCTCGGCCTATGTGCACRCGCAGAACTCGCGCAAGCTCAATGCCCTGGGCGTGTTGATGATCGACCTGACCCCAGCGGCTATCGGCCCGTACTGCGTACCGCCGGTCAACCTCAAGGCTCAACTGGGCCTGGGCGTGATGAACGTCAACATGGTCACCTGCGGCGGCCAGGCCACCATTCCGCTGGTGGCGGCGGTATCCAGCGTGCAGCCGGTGGAATACGCCGAAATCATTGCCACTGCCGCCTCAAAATCAGTCGGCCCCGGCACCCGAAAAAACATCGACGAATTCACCCGCACCACCTCCAGCGCAGTGGAAAAGGTCGGCGGCGCGAAGAAAGGCAAGGCGATCATCATTATCAACCCCGCCGAACCACCGCTGATCATGCGCGACACCGTGCATTGCCTGACCGCCATCGAGCCCGACCAACCGGCAATCACCGCCGCCATCTTGGCAATGATCGAGCAAGTGCAGCGCTACGTGCCCGGCTACAAGTTGGTCAATGGCCCAGTGTTCGACGGCAATCGAGTGTCGATTTTCATGGAAGTCGAAGGCCTGGGCGACTACCTGCCCAAGTACGCCGGCAACCTCGACATCATGACCGCCGCAGCGGCACGCACCGCCGAGATGTTTGCCGAGGAAATCCTCAAGGGCGAACTGGTTCTGCAAGCCACCGCCCAAACCGCCCACGCATAAGGAGTCGATCATGGATCTTCGCGGCAAAAGCATTACCGTTCACGACATGTGCCTGCGCGATGGCATGCACCCCAAGCGTCACCAGATCAGCCTGCAACAGATGAAGGACATAGCCTGCGGCCTCGACGCGGCCGGCGTGCCGCTGATCGAAGTCACACACGGCGACGGCTTGGGCGGCAGCTCGGTGAACTACGGCTTCCCGGCCCACACCGACGAGGAGTATTTGTCAGCAGTGATCCCGCTGATGAAAAAAGCCAAGGTCTCAGCTCTGCTGCTGCCGGGCATCGGCACCGTCGATCATCTGAAAATGGCCTATGAGCTGGGGGTCAACACCATTCGGGTGGCCACTCATTGCACCGAGGCCGATGTCAGCGAACAGCACATCTCCCACGCCCGCGGCCTGGGCATGGATACCGTCGGTTTCCTGATGATGGCCCACATGAACAGCCCCGAAGGTCTGGTCAAGCAAGGTTTGCTGATGGAAAGCTACGGCGCCAACTGCATCTACCTGACCGACTCGGCGGGCTATCTGCTACCCCACGAGGTCAGCGCCCGTGTGGCGGCGATGCGCGCGGCCCTCAAGCCAGAGACCGAGATCGGTTTTCATGGCCACCACAATCTGTCGATGGGCGTGTCCAACTCCATCGCCGCGATTGCCGCCGGAGCAAACCGTATCGACGCCGCCTGCGCGGGCCTTGGTGCTGGAGCTGGGAACACACCAATGGAAGTGCTGGTGGCGGTGTGTGACCGCATGGGTATCGAGACGGGTGTCAGCGTGTTCGGCATTCAGGACGTGGCCGAAGACCTCGTCGTGCCAATCATGGACTTCCCGATCCGCAGCGACCGCGATGCCCTGACCATGGGCTATGCCGGGGTGTATGGCTCATTCCTGCTGTTCGCCAAACGGGCCGAGAAAAAATACGGCGTGTCGGCCCGGGAGATCCTCGTTGAAATGGGCCGTCGCGGCATGGTCGGTGGCCAGGAAGACATGATCGAAGACACCGCCATGACCCTCGCCCGTCAGCGTCGGCAGGCGTAAGACCACACTGCCCCTGTGGGAGCGAGCCTGCTCGCGATGGCGGTAGACCAGTCCACATTGTTGGCGACTGGATGCCCCCATCGCGAGCAGGCTCGCTCCCACTCCTGATTGGTATCAATGGAATAGGTTTTAACGCCAATCGGCGACGATGCCGTGCTCCAACGCAAACGGCTGCGCAGCGATGGTCCGGCGTTGAAACCCCGGCGCCTGTTCAGCAGTAGCCAGCCACAGCATCACCGCCGCTGGTACATGGGGTGGTGCGCTGCCGGCGCGCAGCGCGATCAGGCCTTTATCGCCGATGGTGGCCTTGAGGGCTTCGGTGGTGACTACGCCCGGATTGAGGGTATAAGCGCGCACCCCGGCCTCGCCCAGTTCTGTGCTCAGCACCCCGGACAGTCGCGACACCGCTGCCTTGCCCGCGCCATAGGCATAACCCCAGCCACCCTTCCCCGCCGCTACCGGTGGGTCGCTTTCGCCGGCGCCGGAGGTAACGTTGATCACCACCCCGCCGCCGCGCGTCACCATGTGTTCGGTCACCGCCCGGGTCAGCAGGAACGGGGTAAGGATGTAACCCTGAAACATCCGCTCCAGAGTCTGCACCTTCAGGTCCATGAACCCGGCGTTGAGGTCGCTGCCTTGGTAGATCGCGTTGTTGACTAGCACGTCGATGCGCCCGTACTCGGCCAGCACAGCCTGGCAGGCGTTCAGGGCCGAGTCGCTGTCGAGCAGGTCCATCGGCACGACGAGCACTCGGCAACCGAGCTCGCGCAACAAATGCGCCGTGCTGTTGAGGCTCCCGGCCAGCGGTGCCCCGGCAGCGTCGCGCAGGGAATGTTCATGTTGTTCGCCCTCGTTGAGGGTGCGGGCGCTGATCGCCAGGTCGAAACCGGCGCGGGCAAACGCCAGCGCCGCCTCGCGGCCAATACCCCGGCTGGCGCCGGTGATGAATGCCACTTTGTTCATGGGAGTTCCTTTTAGAAGCGCGAGGCGCGGACCATGGCGTCCATGCCGCCATCGACGAACAGCACGCTGCCATGGATAAACGAAGCCTGCGGCGATTGCAGGAACGCGACCACTGCGGCGATTTCCGCAGGTTGCCCGGAGCGGCCCAGTGGCGCAACGAATTCGCGGGTCGACTTGCCGAAGCGTGCATCGTCCAGCGAAGCCTGGTGCAACGGGGTTTCTACTGCCCCCGGCGCCACTACGTTCACCCGCATGCCTTGCTTGCCCCAGCTCACAGCCAGGCTGCGGACATGCTGGCTGATGGCATATTTGGAAGCCGCATAGGCGACGTGAGGCTGGCCGAGGGTGTTGGCCAATTGCAGTGCCTGGGCCTCATCACCGGCGATCATCGCTTCCGTCATCGACTGGCCCTCGGGGCCCGAATGAGTCGCCGCCACCGAGCCGATCACCAGCGCCGCCGGTTGTTGGCCCTTGGCCAACGCTCCTTGCAGGCCGTCGAGCAACTGGCTGACGCCGAAATAGTTGACCGCCAGGATCAGGCTACAGGTCGGTGCCGTCACGCCGACCCCAGCGCAGCAGATCAGCCCATCGAGGACCCCGCCGCTGAGTTCAAGCACTTGCGCAATGGCCGCCTCACGCCCCTGAGCAGTGGACAGGTCGGCGATCACTTCGGCGTTGCTGCGATCGATACCAATAACCTGATGTCCCGCGGCCCGCATGGCGGCGGAGACGGCGGCACCGATTCCCGAAGCACTCCCGGTGATGGCTGTAATAGGCATTGTGATTCTCCGTGATAGGTCCACCCAGTATCGACAGGATGATCACGGGATTGCATCGTCTGTGCGGACTATGCAGGGGCGAGCGGGCGGCGATCCGACTTGCCCGCGAACCGGACGCCGCGGTGTATCTGTGATACCGCGTTATCGTTCTTCGCCGGCAAGTATGGCTCCTACAGGTCAGGCCTGGCGATAGATCGGCACGGCCAGTCGCAGTGGCGGCACCTTGATTTTTTCGGCCACCTTCAACGCAAGTTGCGGCTTGCCCAAGGCCACCACGCTGTTGAGCATGATGCGCACCAGTTCGGTCTGGCGCCGCACACCGGTCTTCGAGAAAATCGAGCGCAAGTGAGCCCGCGCGGTGTTGCGCCGGATATTCAAAACCTCGGCAGCTTCCTCCAGGGATAAGCCGTTGGCCAGTTCCATGGCCAGGGCGGTTTCAGCCTTGGTCAGGTTGAACAGCTGCTTGGTCACCACTTCACTGGCCAGGGATTTGCTCGACGCATCGCGGATGTACACCAGCGCCGCCGGCTGGCCCTTCTCCTCGGCCCAGTCCAGGGACGGAATCGATTCGACCACCACGCCGAGGTTGACCAGGCCGGATGGCCGCGTCACCGACATGGCCTCGGCGCTTTTCGGCGCATCCGGGCAGAACGCGCCACGAATCAGGCGTTGCAGCTCACGGTTGTCGCTGGGATACGTCGCCTCCAGGCGTCCTCCCACCAGTTTCAGGCCATCGGAACGGGAAAGGATTTCCTGGGCCACCGGATTGATCTGCAACACGCTGCCGCTCTCGTCGAGCACCAGGGTCGCCACCGATAACCGGCTGATGGCCTGGGAGTACAACTCGCTCAGCGATTCGCTGCGGTCCCGCAGGTTATGCAGTTGCGAGGCACGTCGCAGGTGAGGCAGGAAACTGGCGCACACTGCCCGATCGTGGGCAGAGAAGTTGGGGGCCCGCTTGGGGCGGGTGATGCGAAAGCGCAGCTTGCCACCGTCCGGGGTAGAAATGTCCGCGCACATCACGTGATACACATCGTTGGGACCGCAGAAAGCCTTGAAGTAGGCGCTGTGTTCCCATTCCGTGGAGCTCATGATGTCATCGACCGTGAACACACTGTCCAGCGGCTGATTGGAGAAAGGCGAATTGGTCTGTGGGTAGGTCATGTAGCAGACATCACCGGCACCTTCGATGTCGCCGACGATGATCATCACGCCCGTATCGGGTTGTTCCGGCACCCGCAGGATCAGGGTGACGTAGTTGGCATCGTAGAGCTTGAGAAAGCTTCTGAGGGCGTGGGCCATGTGTTTCGGATCGAGGGCGCCTTCGTAGATTTCGCCCACCAACTGGTTGTAGCTTGTGAGGTCGAGGCCAAGGCTGGCCAGGGCTTCATGGGTCAAGACAGCATTTTGCATAGTCTTATCTCGCTCGGGTAAGGACTGCGCCCTTCCCTTGTTATTTTTATAATTTCGGCTGGGGGAACCTGGGCTCCCCCCCACTCGACTGCTACTTGCCAGCCAGTTTCTCTAGTGCCTGCGGACTCCACAATAGGCCCGACAGGTTTATTTTTCGCTACCGGGATCACGCGCCGCAGGGTTGTTTTTCAGGCGGAACTGCCCTTGTGCAGGCACCGGCTGGCGCACCCGACCGGCGACCAACGGTCGACCGCGATTGAACCAGGCTGCCAACGCCGGGAGGAGGAAAATCGCCCCCAGCACGTTGACCAGGAACATGAACGACAGCAACACCCCCATGTCAGCCTGGAACTTCAGCGGTGCGAACGACCAGGTGCAGACGCCAATGGACATGGTCACGGCTGTGAATACCGCGGCCGTACCGCGTTGGCACATGGCCTGGTAGAACGCCTCGCGCAGATTGGATCCGCGCAGCATTTCGTGCTGAATACGTTCGTACAGGTAAATGCCGTAGTCGACGCCCACCCCCACCCCGAGCGCCATCACCGGCAAGGTGGCGACCTTAAGGCCGATCCCGAGCATGGTCATCAGTGCGTTGCACAGAATCGCGACGATCGCCAGCGGCACCAGAATGCACAGCACCGCGCGGATCGACAAGAAGGTCAGCCAGCAAAACAATGCCACCGATCCGAATAGCGCCCCGAGCATGATCACTTCGGCGCGTTTGACCGCCTCGTTGGAGGCCGCCATCACCCCCACGTTGCCACCGGCCAGGAGGAATTCGACTTGCGGCGAGCTGACTTCGGCAATGATCCGCCCGGCTTCAGCGATTGCATGGCTGACGGTGCTGCCTTCGTGGTCGGCAAGGAACACCAGAATCTGCATCTGCTGGCAGCCGTCGGTGACCAGGCCGTCATCCGGCATATAGGCCCGTGCGCCCTGACTCAGGCCACGAGGTGATCCCGGAATCGCCGCCCATCGCGGATTGCCTTCGTTGTTGCCAGCGATCACCCGCTTGCCCATGTCCGCCACGCTCTGAATCGACTGCACACCCGAGACCGTGCGCATGCGGAAATCGAAGGCTTCCACCGCGCGCATCACCGCAGGTGACAGGCAACCTTCTTCGACACCCTTGACCTGGACGAACACCGACATCACATCCAGCCCGATGGAGTAGCTGCTGATGATCTTTGCGTTGTCCTGGTTGTAGCGCGAATCGGCCCGCAGCTCCGGCGCGCCCGCGCCGATATCACCCACGGCCAGGTCGCGAGCCTTGTAGGCCCCGACCGCCAGCAGCAACAGACTGACCACAAACACGCCGAGGGCGGGCCCCGGTTCAGCCAGCGCCGACAGACGCCACCACAAGCGGTGCTTGCCCGCCGGTTTGGATTGCGCCCGACGTAATAGCGCTGGTTCCAGGCGTAGGTAGGAAATGATCACCGGCAACATCAGTTTGTTGGTGATGATCATCAACATCACGCCGATGCAGGCCGTCACCCCCAGTTCRTGGACGATGGGAATATCGATCATCATGATCACCGCAAACCCCAGGGCATTCATCAGCAAGGCCAGGGAACCGGGGATGAAGATCTTGCAGAACGCCGAACGCGCCGCCTCCTTCGACGTGCTACCGGCCAGCACGTCTTGTTTCCAGGCGTTGGTCATCTGCACCGCATGGGATACGCCGATGGAGAAGATCAGGAAGGGCACCAGGATCGACATCGGATCGATGCCCAATCCCAGCAGCGGCAACAGGCCCAGCAACCAGACCACCGGCAGCAACGCGACAACCAGCGCCACCACCGTCAGGCGCAGCGAGCGCGAATACAGCCACAGCAGCAACCCGGTGATCACGAAAGCCACAACAAAAAAGCCGATCACCGTGTTCAACCCTTCGACCACATCACCCACCAGTTTGGCGAAGCCAACGATGTTGATGTCGATATCGGGACTGTTGTACTTGGCGCGAATGTCTTCGAGGCGCTTGGCGATGTCGACATAGGACACGGGCTGGCCGGTCTTTGGGTCGATGTCCTGCAGGTCGGCGCGGACCATGGCCGATTTGAGGTCATTGGCCACCAGGCGACCGACCTGCCCGGAGGCTGCCGTGTTACTGCGCACCTGCGCCAAATCCTCGGAGGTGCCGCTAAAGCGCGGCGGCACCACCACATCGCCAAAGAAACCTTCCTCGGTAATTTCGATGTAGCGCACGTTGGCGGTAAACAGCGACGTCACACTGGGGCGACTGACTCCAGAGATGAAAAACACGTCGTCGGTGACTTTACGCAGGGTCTCAAGGTACTCGGCGTTATAGATATCACCCTCGCCTTTCCAGCGTACGCTGACCAGGAAGCGGTTGGCGCCGGTGAAGTAGCGGCTGAACTTGAGAAAATTGATCATGTATTCATGACGCACGGGGATCTGTTTGTTGAACCCCGGATCCAGTTGCGTGTGGGTGGCGCTGTAACCCAGGCCCAGCGTCACCAGAACAAAAAGCAACAGCAGTCCCTTGCGCCAGGCCATCAAGTGGTCCGCACACGTTTCGACGCAGCGCGTCACCCAGTGTTTACCTTGATTCATTGCCTGCCTCTCATTTACTGGGTGGCCTGTGTGGCCATTAAGGCAGCGACGCTGCCAGCTGAACCCTGCAATACCCCGCGCTCCCCACCCACCAGCAGACGCGGGCCGACCATCGTCGCCGAGGTCAACGTACCGAGACCGGCCAGGCGACCGACGCCGACCAACACGCCCTGTGCATCCAGACGCACCACCGAGCTGCCTGCACCGACGATCACCAGTCCCGAGTGATCGGGCAGCAATACATGGCCATACAAAGGCAGTTGGTTACCTACGTTGATCCGGGTCCAGCTGTCGCCGAAGTCATGGCTGACGAAAACATTGCCGCGCATGCCGTAGGTCACCCAGTTATTCGCGCTCAGGCGAACGATGCCGAACAGCGAGCCGCTGTAAAACGCAGGCAAGGTTTGCCAGTGCTGGCCGTCGTCGGCCGTACGCATTACCAGGCCCTGCTCGCCCGCCAGCATGCGGCGGCCATCGTTGCCGCCAGCCATGCTGTTCAAGTGTGCGTTGTCGATGTCCAGGGACTGCGCAGTCCAGGTCTGCCCGGCATCAACGGATTGATAGAACTTACCGAAGCTGCCGAAAGCCAAGACGCTGTCGCCACCACCGGCCCAGATGCCCAGCAGCGGTTCGCCCAGATCGCTGTCGTGGCGCATTTCCTGCCAACTGCTGCCTGAATCCACGGAGCGCAGAATCCAGCCGTCATGCCCGACCGCCAGCAAACGCTTGTCGTCCAACGCCACCACTGCGGTCAGGGTGGCATCGCGTTGAGTGGCGACTGCGGCTGGCTGCCAGCTGACGCCCTGATCGTCACTGAGCAGGATGCTGCCCCGTTCGCCCACGGCTATCACCCGTGAGCCAAGATTGAACAGGCCGTTGATCTGCACCCGATCCGGACGCGTGGCCAACAGTTCCACTTGCGGAGGGGACTTTGGGGAAAAGGTGTAGCCAATGGTCAGGGCGACCACCAGGCAAACCGCGTAGCCGATCACCGAGCGCATGAGTAGCGCTCCTGTTCGGGGTACACGTGCTTAGGGCAAGTCATAGGGCCGATCCTCTTGTTTTTGTCACGCGCCAAGGCATGCGAGGCAAACGAGATGGGCGTTGCCTCTGAGGGAATAGTCGGCGCAAGGAATGGGTGACACATCGTCCAAATGGCTTATGCATTGGCACAAATGGCGTGGGGCGGGAATGGTGGGTATTTATGTGCAAACCGAACTGATTGCCTTGGCATCCTGTAGGAGCTGCGATGCGGCGATCCGACTTGCCAGCGATAGCGTCAGGTCAGGCAACCAATTCGTCGACTGCATGGACGTCATCGCCGGCAAGCCGGCTCCTACAGGGGATCTTCGGCGGGTGGAGGCCGCCCTGCGGTCAGGCCATGTACAGGATCACCAAGTCGTTGATCACCGACGGCCGATCCTGGCCCACCACATGAATGTTGAGTTCCAGGGTCAGCTGGGTGCCACGGGACAGGATTTCGACTTTTTTCACCCGGGCCCGCGAATGGATACGCGAGCCAGCCGGTACCGGCGCCGGGAAGCGCAGGCGATCAGAGCCGTAGTTGATCTGGGTGCTGAAACCGCAGATCTCGTAGCCCAGCGCCAGTTTCATCCGCGACTGCAGCACTTGCACCAGCGCACCATGGGCAATGGTGCCGCCAAACGGACTTTGCAGGCGCGCCCGCTCCGGATCGGTATGGATCCAGTAATCGTCGCCTGACAACTCGGCAAAGGTATCGATCAGTGCCTGGTCGACCACCACCACGTTGCTCCAGTCGCTGAACTGCTCGCTGACCAGAGTCTGCAAGGCCGGACCATCGTTGAGGTCGATCTGACGGGCGGGCGGATGCTCGGACGCGGCAGACGCCGGTTCACTGTCCTGCGCGGGAAGCGACTCAAGGCCCGCAGCATCTTTGTCCACCCCGGTGAAGCGCAGCAGGCGGTTGCCCTTGGCGTCGACTTCGGCGAACACCGGCTGCAAGGACATGCCGATCTGGATCTCGTCCTCGTCAAGGCCTACCAGGTTAGTGTTGATTCGCACCCCTTGGGCCAACTCGACCACCGCCAGTTTCTGCGGCATCTCATCCATGAAGTCGGGCAAGGTCGCGATGCGCGTCACGGTGAAGCTGTACAGCGTCGCGGCGCCATCGACTTCGCGCCAGGCCAGGTCGTGTTCCAGGCACACCGGGCAATGCCGGCGCGGGTAGAAGTTCCAGTGCGCACAGGCGTTGCATTGCTGGATCAACAGGCGGCGAGCCTTCAGGCCCTCCCAGAAGGGCGCGGAAATCTGCGTCGCGACCGGCATCGGTTTGTTGTTGGACATGTGCTTATGCTCCCTGAAGTATCAATGCGCCCTGCTCACTCATCACGCCGCCGGTGCCGGAGACGTAGACGCTGTCGCAGCGGCCCAGTTGGCGTTCACCGGCGGTGCCGGCGATTTGCGTCACCGCTTCGATCACCTGGCTCATGCCACCGGCCGAGGCCGACTGGCCAAAGCTCAGTTGCCCGCCATGGGTGTTCATCGGGAAATCGCCACGCCAGGTCAGGTCGTGTTCACGCACGAACGCCATGCCCTCGCCCTTGCCGCAGAAACCGGCATCCTCCAGGGTCAACAAGGTGGTGATGGTGTAACAGTCGTAGATCTGCGCGGCATCGACGTCTTTGGGCTTGAGTCCGGCCATGGCAAAGGCCCGCTGGGAAGCCGGACCGATCGGCGTGTGCAGCATGTCCTCGGCATAGGACGGCGACTTGAATGCCAGGTGTTCGCCAAACCCGGTAATGAACGCTGGACGCTTGCGGGACCGCGCCGCCACTTCCTTGTTGGTGATGATCAATGCGGCGCCACCGGCCACCGGCATGACGATTTCCAGGACGTGCAACGGATCGGCGACCATCTTGCTGGCCAGCACCTGCTCGATGGTCAACGGCTGGCCATAGAACATCGCTTGCGGGTTCGCCAGGGCGTTGGTGCGCTGGTCGACGGCGATCTTGGCCATCGCTCGCTGGTCATAGTCGTACTGTGCGGCATAACGCTGGGCGATCATGGCGTAGCCGGTGTTCTGGCCCATGTGCCCGTAAGGCAGGTCGAACTCGGCTTCGGGCGCGCCAAATGCCGTGCTGTGCCCGCCAAAACGCATGGACCGGGCCATCCAGCCAGGATCCTCGTCGGGGCCCAACGGCGCCATGCGCGCGGGGATGACACAGAGTACCGCCTGGCATAACCCCAGTTCGATCGCGGCGGCGGCGCGCCAAACCATACCCACCGACGTACAGCCGCCCAGGTCCACCACTTCGGCAAAGTTCAACCGCAGGCCCAGGTACTCGGCGGCCATCGCCGGTACGAACACCGAAGCTTCATGAAAATGCGGACCGTTGATCACCAACCCGTCGAGGTCCGAGGCCTTGAGCCCGGCATCGCGCAGCGCCTGGGCCGCCAGGTCGGCGACTTGCTCCAGGTGAAACATCTTGGGTGCGGTCGAATACTTCTCCGGTTTGTATTGTGCGCTGCCAACAATGGCCGCATGCCCTTTGAGTCCCATAGTGCCTCCATGCCGAAGCGTTACGCTGCGGCCATTTCCAGGTTTTGATGAAGGTTCGGGCGCAGCAAGGCGACCCGGACCTTGAGTGGTCGATTAGAAGGTGTATTTCATCGAGAACGTGGCGTAGTCGCGGTCGGCGAATGGACGATCGATCGGGTCGGCTTCACCCAGATAGCCAACATAGGTCAGGCCCATTTCCAGGTTGCCCAAATATTTGAACGTGGTACCCACGCTCAGGCGTCGGTCGCCGTGTATCCCGGAGATGCTCCCGGACATCGGTGTCGAGCCGCTGAACACGTTGGAGAAGCGCACCGGCACTTCCAGATCCCAGCCTTGGAAAACTCCCGGATAACTGAACGATGCCCCCAAGGTGTAGGCGCTGGAAGACTTGGTGCGCACGCCAGCGGCGGTGCTGTAGGTGTAGTCATCGGAAGGCGCCACTAGTGCTGCCACCGAGGGCAGCAGATTTAGACCTTGCAGGTTGGGTGCCGCCGAAGTGGATTCGACGCTATCGACCTGCACGCGGATGATTTCGGCAGTCAGGCTGGTCTGGCTGGCCCAGGGACGGTCCCCCAGGATACGGATGGCTGACAACTGCATTTGCTGACCCTTGCCCTTGGCCGGCACCGCGCCAAGGCCGGTATTGACCATCACTGGCGCACCGTCGCGGTACGACCACTCGGCGCCGACCTGGGTATCGCCGATCTTGGTTGAGGCACTGATGCCGGTCAGTTTGATGTCCTCGAAATACTTGATCCGATAACCATTGATGGCCATGGCCAACCTGCCGTTGCCGACCGGAAACGGGTCGTAGCCGACCAGTGCGGTGGCGGGGTTTTTGTCGTGGTAGTTGACGTGAAACAGCGCCAGCTCGACCGCCGGTACCGGGCGATAGCGCATTTGCACACCCCACTGGCCGCCATCACTCGGTTCATCGGTACCGAGGTATTTGACCTTCTGGCCGTTGGCGTAGATAAACTCGCGCCCCGGCCCCACTACGTCGGTGCCCGACAGGTAGCTGCCTACCGGCGGCAGTTCAGTGCCCTTCCATTCGTACTGCACGTACGCACCAAAGGTCAGGCTGGGGTTCAGACGGAACGAGCCGGAGAACTGGCCCACCGGCAACAGTATTTCTTTGACTTCAACACCCGGCTGCGAGGCTTTTACCGCATCGGAAGGGTTTTGAACGCCGTTCACACCTGGGTAATACAAACTCTCGCCCCAGGACTCGATGTGTCGCCCGGCCTTGACGTCAAGCATGGTGTCGTTGTCAAAGCGCCAGCCGCTGAACACATAGGTATCCAGCATTTTGCTACGACCGCCGCTGTAGTAACGGGTATCGCTGGTGAACTCGTCGTTGCTGCCGTTTTTGTTCACTGTTGCGGGTGAATCGTTATCGTTCTTTCGGTGGTAGACGTCGTCGTAGAAGGTACTGCCGCGCACCACGGCGCCGTAGTTGTCCTTGCGCAGGATCAATTCGCCCAGCGCGCCGACACGGTTGGTGGTCAGGCTGCCACTATCGAAGTTACGGTTGGCATCATCGGCGTTGATCGTCAGCAAGCGATCGCTCGAACCGCCAGTGCGCACACCGATGCCGTAGCTGGTAGTCACCGACCAGTCGACGGTCGCGCCGTTGTCGAACTCGATCGTGTCACCGGCCCAAACGGGTGTGGCCACCAGCGCAATGGCTGCCGCCAGGCTGCTGACCTGAAATGCGCGCGAACCGATGACCGTAGAGTTATTGTTGTTTTTGTTGATCACACTGACTCTCCTCAATGACAACCGACTGGCTGCCTGGAATGTTCAACTCTGCTGCCGTGCCGCCCGCTCAAAACACCTTGAGCGAGGTAACAGCGCACGCTCCCCTTACAGCACGCCGGTAGCGATATCGCCCCCGGTCCTCTTCCCGCTCCAGCGACCCTTCGGCCACCAGGTAGTTGGCATGGGCCAACGTTTCGCCAAGCGCCATCAGTTCGTCGAAGCGACCTGACAGCTTGGGAAACAACAGGGCCATCAGTTCGAGCACGGTGCGCGGCTCGTCACAGTTGGCCAGCATCAAGGCCAGATGCCCGCGGTGATGGGCCTCCAGCTGATCCAGGCGCTGATGCAAATTGAAGAACGGCCGCTCGTGCGCCGGCAGCACCAGCACGCTGTCGGGCAAAGTGCGCAAGTGCTCGATGGAGTCGAGCCAGTCGCGCAGCGGGTTGGCCAACGGCTCCGTCGCATGCACACCGACGGTGGAGGTGATGCGCGGCAGCACTTGGTCGCCAGAAATCAGCAAGCCGTCATCAGCGGCATACAGACAGGCATGTTCCGGCGAGTGACCGCGCCCGATGACCACTTGCCAGGTGCGCCCACCAATGTGCAGCTGGCTGCCCTCATGCAAGCGGCGGTAATGGTTCAATGGCGCAGGCAGGAAATGCGCGTTGCTCATCACCGCAAACATCTCGGCACTCTGGTCGTCGCTGACGCCGGCCTTGCGGTAGAAATCGAGAAAGTCCCAGCCCGGCGACTGATCGCCGGGAAACCTGACGTGCAACGACTGGAACTCGCTGGCGGTCATGTACACCGGGCAGTGAAAACGCTCCGAAAGCCACGCGGCCACACCGGCATGGTCAGAGTGAAAATGGGTGCAGACCACCGCCAGCAGCGGCAGCCCGGCACATACCTCACTCAGCACCCGGTCCCAGACCTCGCGGGTCTGTTCGGTATTCATGCCAGTGTCCACCACCACCCAGCCATCGGTGTGGCGCAGCAGATAGAGGTTGATGTGGTCCAGGCGAAACGGCAGCGGCATGCGCAGCCACCACACGCCCGGTGCCACTTCAAGCACCTGCCCGGAATCAGGCGGCTGCGGCCAGGGGTAACGCAGGCCGCTGCGCAGTTCGTGGCCGTTGGCATCCAGATCAGTCATGGTGGGTCACCGCGAAGGGCGAGAGGCCGACCCGAGTCAGGGCCTCTACCGAATAGGGCACATAGGTGCGGGCATGTTCATCGCGGATGAACAACGGATCGCTGCAACGAGCCGGGCAATAGCCCTGACGCTGCAGATCGACCTTGCGCAGCTTGTAGCTGGCGGTCAGGTCTGCTGACTGAGTGACACGCACGAAAACGGGGGCGGCATAGCGCGGAAGACGGGCCTCGGCCAAGGCGTACAAGGAAGCTGGATCGAACTCGCAACCCGCCTGCATCAACACGGCAGCCATGCCGGCGCGTCCTTCATGACCCTGCACCTGGACGCCATAAATGTTGATCAGCTCCAGCCCCGCCAGATCGCCCAAGGCGTCGGCCACTTCCAGGGTCGAAACGTTCTCGCTCTTCCAGCGATAGGTATCGCCGATGCGGTCGACGAAGTAGCAGTAACCGTCGGAGTCCTCGCGCAGCAAGTCGCCGGAACTCCACCAGGCATCGCCCTCGCGCAGGACGTTGCGGCGAATCTTGCTCTCGGTCGCCTCTCTTGAGGTGTAACCCTCGAAGCGCCCGCCACCAATCTCAGGGTGATCGACGATAAAGCCCATGGCCTCGCCAACCTCGCCCACTTTGCAGACTTGATAGAAACCGTTTTCGTCCCGTGGATGGCAGTCGTTTTCGATGTCGTAACGCACCAGCCGCAGGTTGGTTTTATTCCAGTCCGGCACCCGTCCGCAGGAACCGAAATAGTTGTCGACGTTGATCACTGCAGCATTGGCTTCGGTAGCCCCCCAGCCCTCGAACACCTGGATCGGACCGAAGCGCTCCAGCCAGCGCTGCCAGGAGTCCGGCGACAGCCCGGCGCCAAGCATGCAGCGCAGGCTGTGCTCGCGCTCGCCCACTTGCAGCGGCTGATTGAGCAGGTAGCGGCAGATCTCACCGATGTACTGGAAGATGCTGATCCGATGACGAGCGACGTCCTTCCAGAACTCGCGCACGCTGAATTTGCGGCGCACCACAATGGCCGCACCGGCCCGCAACGCGGTAGAGGTCACCGACGTGGCTGCGGCGCCGTGGTACAGCGGCAGGCAGCAATAGAACACGTCCTCGCGGGTAGCTTGCAGGGTGACTTCCATCACATCGCCCGAGGACATCCAGCGCATGTGGCTGTAGCGCGCCGCCTTGGGCAAGCCGGTGGTGCCCGAGGTAAAGATCAGCAGGGTTGGGGCTTGCGCTTCGATGTGCGCGCGGATATCGCGGGGAAACGGCGTGCGCGGGGCTTTCTCCAGGCGCGCAGCAAAATGACCGTCGATACCCTTGGGCAACGGGCCGCTCCACGGATTTTCCGTGTCGCGTATCAGCCAGCACGGCAGGTCCGGAAAACCTTCGGTGGCCTGCACATTGGCCAGGCATTCTTCGCCGACCACCAACGCCTTCGCGTCGGTGGTTTGCAACGCATGCAGCAGTGGGCGGCCGTTGACCTGAGTATTGATGAAGGCCACCACCACCCCGAGCTTGACCAGGCCGAACCAAGTGCAGAAGAACGCCGGGCGGTTTTCCATGGCCAGGGCGCAGACATCGCCGGCGCGCAGGCCATTGGCATAAAACGTGTGAGCCATCTGATTGGCCCGTGCATCGACCTCAAAGTAGCTCAGGGTCTGCTCGCCATAGATCAGAAACGTGCGCTCGCCCTGCTCCGCCACCCTTTGCTCCAGGCGGTCAGCCAAGGTATAGAGGTCTTTCGGCTTTATCTGCCCGGCAGCAATCGAACGCTGATCGAGCAGCGCCTGGGTCTGTTCCCGTGGTACCGGGCTGGTCGGCAGGACGTGAGGCAAGTCGTTCAGGTTCATTGCGCCACCTCCTCGGCGATTGTTTGATAGGCGGGGTAATCCGAGTAGCCAGCCGAGCCCGGCGTATAAAGTGTCTTGCGATCAAAGCGATTGAGCGGCAAGCCACGCTTCAAGCGCTCCACCAGATCGGGGTTGGCAATAAAGTGACGGCCAAACGACACGGCAGCCCCCTCGCCCGACGCGAGAGCGGCACTGGCCGAAGGACCGTCGAAACCATCGTTGAGAATCAAGGCATGAGGGCTGTGCCGACGCGCCAGGGCGAAGGCATCGAGGTCTGCCAATGGCGAGCGCATGATGTGCAGGTAGGCCAGGCCCAACGGTGCTACGGCATCACATAAGGCGGCTGCCGTGGCGGCCGGATCGTGGTCGTCGATGTCGTTGTAGGGGTTACCGGGGCACAGGCGAAAGCCGACGCGTCCGGCACCAATGGCACTGGCCATCGCCTCGATCACTTCCTTGGCAAAACGCACACGCCTCGTGACATCACCGCCGTAGGCATCGCTGCGCTGATTGCTGCCAGAGGCCATGAATTGCATCGGAAGATAGCCGCTGGTGCAGTGCAGTTCGACACCGTCGAAGCCAGCCTGGCGCGCATTCAATGCGGCCTGACGATAGTCTTCGATGACATTGCCGATACCTTGCAGGGTCAGGACCTGTGGCTCGTCAGTGTCCACGAGGCCGGCAGCGTCGCTGAACACTTGAGTGCGCGCACGCAATGCCGATGGAGCTACCGTGGCCGCCCCCGCCGGCTTGTTGTGTTGGCTGGCGGCGCGACCGACATGCATCAGCTGCAGGACAATGCGTCCACCCTCGGCATGCACCGCCTCGGTGACCCGTTGCCATCCGACCATCTGCTCGTCGCTGTAGATCGCCGGGGTGCGACAGTAGCCCAGGCCGCTGGCGGACGGCGCGGTGCCCTCGGCCACGATCAACCCGGCACTGGCACGCTGACGGTAGTACTCGACCATCTCGCTACCGGGTACTGCATCGGCAAGGGCGCGGCTGCGAGTCATGGGGGCCATGACAATGCGGTTGGCCAATTGAAGCTCGCCCAGGGCGACCGGCTCGAACAAGACGCTCATTTCAATTCCTCAGCTTCTTATTGTTTCAGGCTGTCGCCGGGCTCGCCACAGTGTGGGCAAGCGCTGACATGGCAGCGGATATGGGCCGAATGATTGATCGTGAGCGCAAGCGAAACATCGTCCGACAAGACTAGGTCGGCTATCGTGTGTTTCGGCTTGTACGGGGGATAAAAAAGATGGTCTGAACGGACGATGAAAAAAACACAGGGCACGTGGAGCATCGCGCCAACTAGAACAAAACCGGGAGCACCCGCAGTGAATCAATCCACCCCCGTGACATGGCGAACGCACTACGCGTTGTTCGTGCTCGCCAGCATCTATGTGTTCAACTACATCGACCGCCAGCTGATGGCGATACTGATCGAACCGGTGAAGCTCGAATTCGGTATTTCCGATACCGGCATCGGCCTGCTTTCGGGGGTGACCTTCGCGGTGTTCTACACCGTGTTCGGCTTCCCGCTGGGGCGCCTGTCGGACCGCATCGGGCGCAAGCCGGTAATCGCTTTCAGCTGCATCGCCTGGAGCCTGATGACCATGCTCTGCGGTATGGCCGGCAACTTTCTGACCCTGGTGCTGGCGCGGATCGGCGTGGCGGTGGGTGAAGCCGGCGGCACGGCGCCGTCGGTGGCGATGGTCTCGGATTTGTACCCGGCAAACCGCCGCTCCACTGCTCTATCAGTACTGATGCTCGGTTCCAGCCTGGGGGCAATCGTTGGCCTGGGCCTGGGTGGCTGGATCGCCCAGCACCAAGGCTGGCGCTACGCTTTCCTGCTGATCGGCGCTCCCGGAATCTTCCTTGGCCTGCTTCTGCTGCTGACCGTGCGTACACCCAAACCCTTAGCGGCGCTAAGCAACGACGCGGCGCAACAGGATGGTTGGCTCAAGACTCTCGTCGAGCTGTTTCGCATGCCCTCTTTCCTGTGCCTGGTACTCACCGGCGGCGCGGCGGCGATTGCCGGTTACGCCATCGGCACCTGGAGCCCGAGCTTCCTGATCCGTTCCCACGGCCTCAACCTGCAA
This sequence comes from Pseudomonas sp. P5_B2, assembly GCF_056400445.1. Classification (NCBI taxonomy): domain Bacteria; kingdom Pseudomonadati; phylum Pseudomonadota; class Gammaproteobacteria; order Pseudomonadales; family Pseudomonadaceae; genus Pseudomonas; species Pseudomonas sp. P5_B2. The sequence goes on from NZ_JBFULH010000002.1 coordinate 50,215, forward strand.
GAGGCCGGGTTCCTGGTGGGCGTGGTGGGCGGCACCGGATCGACCATCGGCACCCTGGTCTGCGGCATGCTCACCGACCGCATGGCGCGGCGCGATGTCGGCTGGCAAATCGGCGTACCACTGCTAGGCACGCTGATCAGCATTCCCTTCGCCCTTGCGTACTTCCTCTGGCCCCAGGGCACAGCGTTCTACATCGGCAGCATCGCCGTGCCGCAAGCGTTCCTGTTCTACAGTGCCTTCGGCTTCTTCGGTGTGTGGTGGGCAACACCTTGCCTGAGCGCCATTACCCACCTGTTCCCGGCCACACGACTGGCCCAGGCCACGGCGATTTTCGTGATGTCCATGACCCTCTTGGGTGTCGGTGTCGGGCCATTGTTGGTGGGCATGCTCAGCGACTTCTTCGTGCCGACCCTGGGCAGTGAGTCCCTACGCTATGCCCTTGCTTCGTCAGTGTCATTGCTGGTGCTGGCCAGCGTGTTCTTGACACTGGCGCTGCCACGTTACCGCCAACAGATGAAGGATCCCGCCCCGCTCCTCACACCGGTTCAGGCCGCCACTGCCTGACCTGTTTTCCCGCAACACCACGCCGCTGCAACCTTGCCAGGTTCCAGCGGCTTTTTAATGAGGATCACCATGAGTATCAGCGCCATACACATCAGCAACCTGCTCTACCGATACGCCGAATGCCTGGACGATGGTCAATTGGTCGAAGCCGCAGAGCTGTTCCGTCATGCCCGCATCAAGGTACAAAGCCAGCCAGTCTTCCTTGATCACGCAGCCCTGCTAGGAATCTGGCAGCAACGAATCAAGATCTACCCCGGCGGTACACCCCGTACCAGGCACATCATCAGCAACCCCAATATCGAGATCGACGAAACCGCAGGAACTGCAACAGTTCGCTCTTGTTACACCGTCCTGCAAGCCACCGACACCCTGCCCCTCCAACCCATCGCCAGCGGGCGTTATCTTGATGAGTTCGAACGTGTCGACGGGGTATGGCGATTCAGCTTTCGTGATTATTCGCAGCTGGACATGATCGGGGACTTGAGTTGGCATTTGTTAACGTAGGAGCCAGGCTTGCCCTAATGCCGATCAGTTAAGCAATTTATGCGGCAACGCAATTTTTGTAGCAGCTGGCGAAGCCTGCGTTCGGCTGCGCAGCAGTCGTAAAACTTGAGTTTACGGTCTTCCTGAAACACTGCATCGTCTGATTTCGCGACTGCTGCGCAGCCGAACGCAGGCTTCGCCAGCTGCTACGGATCGCGTTATGGCTTAACTGATCGGCATAAGGCTTGCTCGCGAAAAACGATAACGCGATGCAGCAGGTACACCGCCGAGACCGGCTCACGGAATGGGTGGGATGACGCAAACGACAAAAAGCCCCACCGGATACCGATGGGGCTTTTGTTATTGCAAAGACCTGGGTCTTAGCGCCCGATAGCCCGCGCCGCATCTGCCGTGTATTGGTCCGGAGTGAATTTGCCTTCGTTGAGGATCGGACCTTTCTTCGACTCGTTGGTCATGCCGTAGCCGGTGTACTGCCCAGAGTTCAAGTCCATGAAAAACTGCGAACCGGCCTGCCAGCCGCTCATGTCAGGGTGGTAGTAATAGTTGACCATGGCGTGTTTCCACAGTTGCCCACGGGCGTCGTAGTTGTCCGCCATCACCGCGTTCCAGGTGTCTTCGTCGATGAACAGCACGCGCTTGCCATAGACATGGCGATAGCCTTCCTTCAAGTCGGCTTCCAATACCCACACGCGACGCAACTCATAACGCATCAAATCGGGATTGGGATGGTTGGGCGTCAGCATGTCGGCGTGCTTGACAGTCCCAGCGTTGGTCTTAAAGGTGTTGGCCGGACTGTAGATTTCGCGCTTGCCGATTAGTTTCCAGGTGAAGCGCTCCGGTGAGCCGTTGAACAAGCGGTCCTCGTCGACGGTCATGGTGCCGTTGGTGCCGATCATCGGCTGGTCGTAACCATATCCCGGCAGTTGTCGCACACGCCGGGTCGAGGGGCTGTAGGACCACGCCTGACGCGACTCGACGGCGAAGTTGTAGGGTTCATGGGCAATACTGAGTGTGCCGTTGTCGCGCGCCGGTTTTAGGGTCATGTTGTTACTCATGGCCTGAATTTTGCCCTCCGTAGTGGGTTCGACGGTTGGCGAGTTGGCCTGCGACAGGTTACGTGCATAGGCACGTCCCCAACCGATGCTGCCATTGGGCAGGACCGAAGCCAGATCGCTGGTTTTTTCTTCGGTGTAGGCACGGGCCGGCAGTTGATGGTTCCACAGCAGCTCCATACCGTTCTTTGGAATCGGGAACGGCACCTGGCCCAATCCTTCGAAACCTGCACCGTCGTTGACCAACTTAGCGTGCAGCGCGTTGTCCATCGCGCGACGGCAGACGTAATCCGGGTAGCGGAAATCCCGATGGCCTGGGTAAATGTTCATCTTGTAGGTGTTCGGGTACTTCTTCAGCAGGGCCTTCTGTCCTTCGGTCAGGTGCGACTCGTACTGGCCCATGTTCTGCGCGGTGATCACAAGGATCGGCTTCTCCGTCGCATAGGGATCAACCGGTTGGTCACCGGAAAATTTCACATGATTCCAGCCCGGCACTTCACCCAGGTACTTGCCGGTATACGGCGGAATGGTGCCCTCGGCGTTACCGGCTTGTTCGGCGCCGACACAGGTCAGCTCCTTGCCCAATTTGGCGGCTTCCTGAGGTGACACCGCAGCGTTCGCATAACCCATCAGCCCGCTATTGGCTGTGACTGCGACCGCGAGCATGAGACCTGTTCTTGTTATTTTCATGTAATGCCTCCTTCGCTGATAAGGCTTTGTGATTTAGACCCATTGTTCGTGTTCTGCCGGCCCCTACATCGTCCGGAAAGACTAAGGAAGCGTTATGCGCCCAACTTTTCTTGCAGTTGTGCCTTGAGCACCTTGCCAGTGGCATTGCGTGGCAAGGGTTCGAGTACCCGATAGACCTGCGTCGGCACCTTGTAGGCAGCCAGGCGCTCGGCGATGAATACGCAGATTTGAGCCTCCTGGGGCAGCGTCGATGCCATGCCATGCACGGCCAGGCCCACCGTCTCCCCCAGCAGAGGGTCGGCGATGGCAAATGCAGCCGCTTCCAGGACTCCGGGCATATCGAGTACGCACGTCTCGATTTCAGCGGCGGAAATCTTTTCGCCACCCCGGTTGATCAACTCCTTGACCCGGCCAGTGATATTCAGGAAACCCTCATCGTCGAGGTAGCCGATATCGCCGGTGTCGAGCCAACCGTCGCGCAGACTTTGCGCAGTGGCCTCTGRCAGATTCCAGTAAGCGCTCATCAACGTCGGCGAACGCAGCCAGATCAGCCCGCGATTACCCGCAGGCTGCGGCTGGTGCGGATCGTCGCCAATGCGGATGTCGACAATCGGCAAGGCCCAACCCGCCGTCGCCGGCTTGTATATGAACGGATCGCCACCGATGGCAGCGCCGATACCATTGCTTTCGGTCAGGCCGTACCCGGCACCGCCAATGACGTCGGGCTTGATCTTGAGCATGTTGTCCAGCACCCCGGCAGATGCGGCTCCCCCCCCCAAGCCAAGGCCGAACAGGCTCGCGGTGTGTTCGCTGGCAAAGCGCGGTGAGGCCAGCAGTTGCTGCATCATCACCGGCGCTCCATTGAACTGGGTGCAACGCTCGTCGCGGATCRGATCCAGCGCCTGCTCCACATCCCACTTGTACATCAGTAGCAAACGCCGCCCCCCGCGCAAGGCGGAAAGGAACTGCGCATGCAGGCCACTGACGTGAAACATCGGCACCGCTGCAAGGGTAGTCGGCGGATAGCCGCTGTTGATCACCACGCCGATTCGTTTGGGCGAGCTCACGGCGCAAAACGCGCCCTGGAAATCCAGGGCAAAGAGCGCTTGGCAAATTGCCCGGTGACTGGATACAGCGCCCTTGGCACGGCTGGTGGTGCCCGAGGTGTAGAGGATGAGTGCCGGCGTATCGGGATCTATTTTCAGCGCTGGCGTGGGCAATACCGGGGCGCTGATCAGGTCCTCGAAACGCAGGCAGTGTCCGGATAACGAATCGCCCTGAGCCCCGACGACAATGGTCGCCCGATCCTCACGCGCCAGATCTTCTTGCAGGGTATCGAGACGGGCTTTGTCGCACAGCAGCAGGCGCGAACCGCTGTCCTGCAGCGCGTATTGCAATTCATCGCGCAGGCCCCAACTGTTCAGCGGCACACACACCGCACCGCAGCGCTGAATAGCGGCAAAGGACACCAGCCACGCTGGCTGGTTGCGCATGGCTATCGCTACCCGCTCGCCCGGCTGCAAGCCGAAACGGGCAACCATCTGCCCGGCCAGGCGGTCGACCTGATCGAAGAATTGAGTGAAGGTCAGGCGTTGCGATTGCCAGATAAGGAATTCTCGTTCGCCGTGGACTCGACCGGCGTCGATCACCTGCTGCAAGTTGTGCGCGGCGTGACGGAAGTAGCGTGGCGCGCCGTCATCGGGCGTCACCACTTCAAACGGCGCGCCGGGGGCGATCAGGTCGCGCCACGCGGATTGCCATCGTGCAATGCTCATTTTTATTTTCTCCAGGACAGCCGGGGTGCACACCAGGAGGCATGCAATGGGGCCAATGTCAGTCGGTCACGCGACATCCCTGTGGGAGCGAGCTTGCTCGCGATGCCGGCGTGTCAGTCGATATCAGTGCCGACAGTTGCACCGCTATCGCGAGCAGGCTCGCTCCCACAAAGGTTGACTCGCTGCAGGCTTCTACTTGTTCTACGTGTGGGCGCAATAACGCTCACAATGGAAATCCCTATCGCCCAGGCAGCTCTGGGCAACGCGGACGCGCTTGAGGTACAGGCCGACATCCAGCTCGTCGGTGACGCCAATGCCGCCGTGCATCTGCACGGCTTCGTTGGCGACTTTGATCGCCGTGTTGCCGGCCTTCCACTTCGCCAGGCTGACCAGTCGAGCGCGTGCCGGAGCATCGAGACTGACGTCATCCAGCGTCGCCAGCGCGGCCATCAGAGCGCTGCGGCTGAGCGCGAGATCGACGTACATTTGAGCGCAGCGATGTTGCAGGACCTGGAAGGTGCCAATGGGTGTGTCGAACTGCACGCGGGTCTTGAGGTATTCCAGGGTGGTTTCGAACAGTTGCTCGGCCATCCCCAACAGTTCCGCCGCCAGGCAGGCGCGGCCACGGTCCAGCGCAGTTTCCAGCGCGGCCCAGCCCTCGCCCAAGGTGCCCAGCAGCGCTTCGCTGCTCAATTGCACCTGGTCCAGTTGCAGGCGTGCACTGTTGCGCGAATCGATCAGCGGCAAGGCACTGACGGTCAAACCCTGCGTATCGGCCGGTACCAGAAACAGACTGATGCCTTGCGTCTCGCCCGGCTGCCCGCAAGTGCGTGCCGCCACCACATAGGCATCGGCACCCAAGCCGTCGATCACCCAGAACTTGTCACCCTGCAAGCGATAGCCCTGGCCCTCGGCCTTCGCCTCAAGGGCAATGCGGCTAGGGTCGTGGCGCGAGTGTTCGTCCACGGCCAGAGCCAGGCGCTGTTCACCGCCTATGACCGCTTGCAACCAATGCCTCTGTTGCGCCGAATTGCCCGCCAGGTGCAGCAATGAACCGCCCAGTACCACGCTGGACAACAGCGGCATGGCGGACAGGTTACGGCCCATGGACTCGAAGATCGGTCCCAGCCCCTTGCAACCGAAATCCAGACCGCCGAAGTCTTCTGGAAACGCAATCGCACTCCAGCCCAGATCGACCGCGTCGCGCCATACCTGCGCATCGAAACCCTGTTGCAACGCGCTATCGCGCAGCCGACGCTGAGCACTCACCGGACTGCGACCGGCGAGAAAATCCCGGGCGCTGTCGGCCAGCAAACGCTGGTCATCGTTGTAACGCAGGCTCATGGGGTGACTCCTTTTTTAGCGTCGGGCAAGCCCAGTACGCGCTTGGCAATGACATTCAACTGGATCTCAGAGGCCCCGCCGGAAATGGTCAGCGCATAGCTGTTCAACCAGGAACGGGTTACCGCCTGTTGCTGCTCGCTGAACGCCGGACTGTCCCAACCGAAGGCATGCCCGGCCATGGCATCGAGCAGCACTTCAAACTTGTCGCGCTCCTGTTCGGTGTGCACCAGTTTCATGATCGACATCAGGCCGCCGATGTCATCGCCGGCCCGCGCCTCTTCACCCATGCGCTGCACGGTCAGGTTGTAGGCCTGCTCATTCATCGCGCAGGCCGTGGCCCGCGCCTGCAGAGCATGTTCGCTCTGAGTCTGTGGCGCCGGCAGGTACTCGCGCATCAGGGCCAGCAGGTCGAAGTGCGAAGGCAGGCTGAACTCACCGAATTTCGACATCGCCTTGCGTTCGTGCTGCAACAGGTACTTGGCCAGGTTCCAGCCACCGTTCAACGGCCCGATCAACTGGCTCTTGGGGACTTTCACCGCGTCGAAGAACACTTGGCAAAATGCCGACTTGCCACTGATCAAATCGATCGGCTGCGGCTTGACGCCGGGGCTGCGCATGTCCAGCACGATCAGGCTGATGCCTTCGTGTTTCGGCGCGCTGAAGTCGGTGCGCACCAGGGCATACATCCAGTCGGACTTGTCGCCGTAGGAGGTCCAGATTTTGCTGCCGTCCACCACGAAGTGGTCACCGGCATCGCGGGCGGCCATTTTCAGGCTGGCCAGGTCGGAGCCGGCGTTCGGCTCGGAGAAGCCCTGACACCAGCGCACTTCACCGCGGGCAATGGGCGGCAACAGGTCGCGTTTCTGTTGCTCACTGCCGAAGGCCAGCAGCACCGGCCCGAGCATCCAGATACCAAGGTTGATCTGCGGCGGCCGGCACTTGATGCGGCGCATCTCGCTTTCCAGCACCGCCAGTTGTTCGTCGCTCAGCCCCGCTCCGCCGTATTCCTCGGGCCACTCGGGGCAGAACCAGCGCTTGTCGCGCATGCGTTCGAACCACAGGCGTGCGTCTTCACAGGGAAACTGCGGGTTTTGACTGCCCCACACCACATCGCCTTCAGCCATGCCGCTGCGCATCGACAGCGGGCAGTTAGCCTCCAGCCAGACACGGGTGTCCTGCCGAAATTGCTCGATAGTGCTCATGAAAGTCCCCTTCGACCCGCCCCGGATCCGGGGCGAGTACGGTTTTTGTTTTTGATGGACGAGCGTCAGCGTTGGGTGCGCGGCATGCCGAGGCCAAACTGGGCGATCAGCTCGCGCTGGATCTCGTTAGTGCCGCCGCCAAAGGTCAAGGTCGGCGAACTGCGCAACTCGTATTCCAGCTCACCCTGCAGCAGGGTCGCCGCCGAGCCACTGCGCATCGAGCCATTGGCGCCGAGGATCGCCGCCAGCTTGCGCAGGATCTCGATGGCCGACTCCGAGCCGAACACCTTGGTGGTCGAACTCAGCGCCACGTCCATGCGATCGCGCTCCAGGTCGGCGGCAATGCGCATGTTGATCAGGCGCATCGCTTCCAGGCGCGCATAACACTCGGCCAGCGAGCTGCGCACCCAAGCCTTGTCCATTGCTCGACGGCCCTGTTCGTCACGGGCCCGTGCCCACAGATAAATGCGGCGAAACAGTGCCACCACCTTGTCCGACCAGGTGCCGAGGCCAAGACGCTCATGGTTCAGTTGCGAGGTAATCAGCTTCCAGCCACCGTGCAACTCGCCTACCAGCATCTCGTTGGGTACCCGTACGTTGTCGTAGTAGGTCGCCGTGGTTGGAATGCTCGTGGTGGGAATCAGGGTGTGGGAGAAGCCCGACGTCGTGGTATCGACGATCAGCAGCGAAATGCCTTTGTGCCGCGCCTGGGTCGGATCGGTACGGGCCGCCAACCAGACGAAATCGGCTGATTCGGCACCTGAGGTCCACAGCTTGTTGCCATTGACCAGGAAGCCTTCATCGTCTTGGCGGGCGCTGGTTTTCAGCACTGCCAGATCGCTGCCGGCGTCGGGTTCGGAATAACCAATGGCGAACATGATTTCGCCTGCGGCGATTCCAGGCAGAAAACGCTCTTTCTGCAACTCGCTGCCATGGGCCATCAAAGCCGGGCCGACGGTGCTGATGGTCACGAACGGCAGTGGCGCACCGGCGATGTTGGCTTCTTCAAAGAAGATCAACTGTTCGGTGGCGGCGTAACCCTGGCCGCCATGAGCCTTCGGCCAGCCAACCGCTAGCCAGCCGTCGCGGCCCATCTGGCGGATGGTCTGGCGAAACAGCTCGCCCCCTTCCTTGCCGCGCAACTGCTCGCGCATGTCCGGGGTCATCAGGGCCTGGAAATAGTCCCGCACCTTGTGGCGCAGGGCATGTTGTTCGGGAGTGAGGTCGACGAACATTTGCTGCTCCTTAGGCTGCGCCGAGAATCAGGCCGCTGGTGGGTACGCCGGTGCCGGCGGTGACCAGCACGTTCTGCACATCCGCTACCTGGTTGACCGCCGTACCACGCACCTGGCGCACCGCTTCGGCGATGCCGTTCATGCCGTGGATATAGGCTTCGCCCAGTTGCCCGCCGTGGGGGTTGATCGGCAGTTTGCCGCCACGGGCGTGGTGCCCGGCGCGGATGAATTCCTTGGCTTCGCCGCGTTTGGCAAAGCCGAACTCTTCCAGCTGAGGCAGCACGAACGGGGTGAAGTGGTCATAGATCACGGCGGTCTGGAAAGACTCGGGACCGAGGCCGGACTGGCGATACAGCTCGCGGGCGACCACACCCATTTCCGGTAGCCCGGTGATGTCGTCGCGGTAGAACGAGGTCATGCTCTGCTGGCCGTGGCTGATGCCTTGGGAGCCGGCCTTGATGGTCACCGGTTTCTGCCGAAGATCACGGGCGCGCTCGGCCGAGGTAATGACCATCGCCACGGCGCCGTCGGATTCCTGGCAGCAATCGAGCAGGTGCAGCGGTTCGCAGATCCAGCGCGAGGCCTGGTGTTCTTCCAGAGTGATCGGCTTGCCATGGAAAAACGCCTGGGGGTTGGTGGCGGCAAAATCCCGCGCGGCCACCGCGACCCGGCCGAAGTCTTCGGAGGTGGCACCATAGGTGTGCATGTAGCGCTGGGCAAACATCCCGACCCAGGCCGCCGGCGTATGGAAGCCGTGGGGCATGTACCAGCCGTAGTTGACGTTGTCGAAGGTTGGCGCCGAAGCGAAGCCGTAGCTGCCGGTACCGAAGCGATACCAGGAACGCTCGTTCATGGCCCGATACACCACCACCACTTTCGCCATCCCGGTCGCCACTGCCATCGCCGCGTGCATCACCGGCCCGCAGGCCGCGCCGCCGCCATGGGGCACTTGCGAGAAAAACTTGACGTCCTTGCACCCCAGCAGTCGGGCGATTTCGTATTCCGGGACCTTGTCCACCGAGTAGGAGCTGAAACCCTCGACCTCGGACGGATCGATGCCGGCATCCTTGAGCGCGCTCAAGGTGGCCTCCAGGGCCAGGCGCAATTCGGTGCGTCCGGAGTTCTTGGAAAATTCGGTTGCGCCTAGACCTACGATCGCGGCACGCCCGGAAATCGATGAATCAGTCATCTGTGTCTCTCCGGCTGTCAGGGCAAGACCAGCGCGACCGTACCGGTCACGTGGTTACCCATGGAATTTTTGCCGCTCAAGGTGATTTCCACCGAACGGGTGTCCGCATCAACACCGGTGACGCTGCCATTGAAGGTCATGCAATCACCGGGATAGTTCGGCGCGCCGAGCTTGATTTTCAGCGCGGTGAATTGCGCCAGCGGCCCGGCCCACTGTTCGATGAACCGCTGCACCAGCCCATTGGTGGTGAGGATGTTCATGAACACGTGGGGTGAACCCAGAGCACGAGCTGCCTCCGCGTCGTGGTGACCGGGGAAGTAATCACGGGTGGCAATCGCGCCGCCGTTGATCAGGGTTACCGTGATCGGCACCGCGAGCTCCGGCAGTACTTCGCCGGGGCGCACGTCTTCAAAGCGCTTGGTGTTCTTCGAGGTCATATTTCCATCCCAGCTTGTCGTTATCGTTGAGCCAGTCGCCCAGGCGTTCCAGGTTTGCCGCCGAGCCACCCAAGGCAAGGGACAGGCCGCGACTCCAGTAGAGAAAACGGTGAATCGGGTACGTCAGGTCGACGCCGATGCCGCCATGCACGTGTTGTGCGACATGGCCGATGCGGTGCCCCGCTTCACAGGCCAGCCAGGCAGTGGCCAGCGCTTCACTGGACGCTGGCAAACCAGAATCGATGCGGTAGGCCAGTTGCCACAGCGCCGTGCGTAAGGCTTCGACCGCGATATGGGTATCGGCCATGCTCATCTGCACCGCCTGGAAGCTGCCGATGACGCGCTCGAACTGCCGGCGCTCGCTGACATAGGCCACCGTGCGGCGGATCTGTTCTTCGCTGACCCCCAGTTGCAAGGCCGCTAATGCCGCCACGCTGCGCAGTTCCAGCCAGGCGACGGCCTCGGCCGGCAACAGCGCCCCACCGCTCACGATCAAGCCCTCGATGTGCAGGTCAGCCACCGCTTCGCCGTGGGTCAACACCGCCGACACTCGTTGTATTTCCGGCGCTGACAGGTCCAGCAGCAGCAAGCGCGGCTGACTTTCGACTTCTGCCAACACCAACGCGGCCTGGGACTGATCGCCCAATGCCAGGGCCGCGACCCGGCCGTTGATCGACCAGCCTTCGGCACATGGATGGGCTTGCAACTCGATACCCAGCGCGCTACTCAAGCCATCGACGGACAGACTCAGCAGCGCCTCGCCGGACGCCGCCTTGGCCACCCACCGCGCACTGTCGCCGGCGTCGAAACGCGCAAGGGTCGCGGCCGCCAGTTGATGGCGCCACAACGGCACTTGGGCAAGTGCCTTGCCCTGGGCCTGCAACACCAGCATCAGTTCGGTCATGCCCAGGCCGCTACCGCCATGCTCTTCGGAAATGGCCAGGGCATGCAGTCCGGTCTCGATACACAACGCCCACAACGGCGCCATCATTGGCTCGCCGCTGGTGTCCCACTGACGCATGTAGTCATCATGGCAATGATCGACAAACAGGCCGTCAGCCATCTGCGCAATGGCGCGCTGGTCTTCGCTCAATTCGAAATCCATAGTGGCTCCTATGCCTCTACCGGCCGAAACATAGGCAGGGTCAACTGGTCATCGAAGGTCTGGAACTCGACCTGCAAACGCTGGCCGATCTGCAACTGCTCACGCTCGATACCGACCAATCCGGCGATCAGGCGCACGCCCTCCTCCAATTCAATCAGGCCGATCGGGTTTGGATAATCGAATGGCGGCACTTCGGGGTAATGCATCACCACGAACGAATACAATTTGGCGCGGCCGCTGGCCTGCAGGGTGTCCCAGTCAAAGCTGTGGCACTGGATGCACACCGGGGCTGGTGGATGGCGCAGGGTTTGGCAGGCGGTGCAGCGCTGGATCAGCAACTGGCCCTTCTCGCTGCCTTCCCAGAAGAACCGGGTGTCGTCGCTGATGCCCGGTAGCGGGCGCTTGGCCTTGGCTGGTGCCGGGGCAACCTTGGCCGGAGCCTGGGCATTGGCCGCGCGGAACTTGAATACGCGAAATAGCAACTCGCCCACCGGCTCGTCGCCGCCGGCCTTTTCAACGAAATGACTCATCACCAGGGTGACGAAGAAGCCGGTACCCAGGGCGGTGGTTTTCTCATCGCCTACCGAATCCAGACGCGTGGTGTAGTAGAGTTTTTCCCCCAGACGCACCGGGCGGGTAAAGCTCAGCTCGGAGTTCACCGCCACGGTGGAGGCATAGCCGTAAGCTTCCATTTCCTTGAGCACCTCGTAAGGGTTCTCGTCGGTGGAGCCAGGCGGATAGTTGTTGGCGTGCAGGCCTTCCATGGTCCACACCTGCAACATCGCAGGCGGAGCAATCAGGCCCTCATGTTGGGTGCCCAGGGCAAAAGCAGGAACGGTGTACAGCGGGTTGTCCACGCCCATGACTTCGCACCATTGGCGAATCATCGGGGCATTGACCTCGTCCCAGGCATACACGCGGCCGTACTGGCGCCCCACCAGGGCGCGCACATTGGATAGCAATTGTGGATCAGCCAAAGTCGTCTCCTTCACATTGAAGGCGGCCACCGAACCCGGTCGCCGCAATAGGTCGATCAGGTGGGCAGAACCTGCGCAGCACCGAGAAACGCCGGGCGTTCACCACCGCCATGCAGCAACAGGTTGCAACCGCTGGCGTAACTGGCCAGCGGTGATGCGATGTAGAGGCATGCGTTGGCAATGTCTTCGGCTACTGCCATACGTGCAGCCGGAATGCCGGCAGATACGGCGGCGATACCAGCCTCCGTGCCGTAGTGCAGATGCGCTTGCTCGGTCAGCACCAGCCCCGGGCTGACCGTGACCACCCGCACCTTGGGGCCCCACTCCACCGCCAGCGATTGCACCAACGCCAGCACCCCGGCCTTGGCCGCGCCGTAAGCGGCGGTGCCTGGCGAGGAACGCAGCGCACTGATGCTGCCGATAAAGATGATGCAGCCACCCTGTACCTGTGCCTGCATCAGTCGGTTGGCATGCTGGGCGACGTTGAGTGGCGCGATCAGGTTCAGACCGATGATGCTTTCATGAAACCTGGGCGAGGCCGTAGCTGCGTCGGCGGCAGGGCTGCCCCCGGCGTTGTTGATCACCACGTCGAGGCGCCCGAAATCGCGCTCGATGGTGGCGAACAGTCGTTGCAGGGAATCGTGGTCACGCACATCGGCGGCAATGAAAGTCGCACTCTTGCTACCCAGTATCGGCACCCGTTCAGGTTCGCGCCGAGCACAGACGATCACCCGTGCGTTGGCTGCCAGGAAACCCAGTGCAATACCCGCGCCGATGCCTCTGGTGCCACCGGTGATCAGCACCACCTTGCCGTTGTAATCAAGCCCCGAATGCAGCTCCATCATGTGCTCCTTTCTCTACTGACAAGGGTCACTCTAGGGATGAACTGCGGGCCAAACTACGTCTGAACGGACGATGAAAATTTAACCTCGCGAACAGGACACTGGCGGCCATTCACACCTTGTCAGGTTTCTGAGGATTCCCATGTCCGACTCATCTGCTGCACCGGTTCTGCTCGAACGCCCACTGCCGGGTGTGGCCCTGCTGCGGCTCAATCGTCCCCAGGCGACCAATGCCTTGAGCCTGGAATTGCAGGCGCTGCTGTCGCGTCATTTCAGTGAGCTGGCGATTGATCCAGAGGTGCGCTGCATTTTGTTGACGGGCGGTGACAAAGTGTTCGCGGCCGGTGGCGACATCAACAGCATGGCCGGGGTCGGCGCCATCGATATCTACAAGCGTCACACCGAGCGGGTCTGGGGGCCGATCCAGCACTGCCCGAAACCGGTAATCGCGGCGGTCTGCGGTTACGCTTATGGCGGTGGTTGCGAGCTGGCGATGCACGCCGACCTGATAGTCGCCGGGCGCAGCGCGCGTTTCTGCCAACCGGAAATCCGCATCGGCATCATGCCCGGCATCGGCGGCACACAACGGCTGGTGCGAGCCGTGGGCAAGGTCAAGGCGATGCGCATGGCGCTCACCGGGCAACCGATCAGCGCCGAGGAAGCCTGGGTTGCCGGGCTGGTCAGCGATCTGGTGGACGATGACCAGGTGCAGGTCCATGCCCTGGAACTGGCGCGTGTCATCGCGGCGATGCCGTCCCTGGCAGCCGAGCAAATCAAGGAAGTCATTCTGGCCGGCATGGACGCCCCGCTGGAAGCCGGCCTGGCCCTGGAGCGCAAGGCCAATGCCCTGCTGTTTGCCTCACGGGACCAGAAGGAAGGCATGCAGGCGTTTATTGACAAACGCCCGGCGCAGTTCGAAGGGTACTAGGCGCTCGTCTATCGGGCACAAAACCTGTGGGAGCGAGCCTGCTTGCGATGGGGCCAGCACCTTCAACATCGTTGTTGGCTGACCCGCCGCCTTCGCGAGCAGGCTCGCTCCCACAGAGATTTTGTGTGGGAGCAAGGTCTCAGATACTCATCACCATCTGACCACTATCAATGCGCAACTCGACACCGTTGATCGCCCGAGCCTCGTCGCTAGCCAGGAACAGTACACTGGCCGCTACATCCTCGGGCCGGCACATGCGGTTCATCGGATCGCTGTCGATGGTCAGACGGTTCGGGTCGACGCCCTCGGGGAAGCCACCGCGGGTCATATCGGTAAGCACACCATCCGGATGCAGGGTATTGCAACGGATGCGGTATTTGCGCCGCCGACAAAGCACCGCCACCGAACGCGACAACGCCGCCACAGCCCCCTTTGAGGCACTGTAAGCCAGGTAATCGTCCCTCCCGGCCAAWGCCGCGATGGACGACAGGTTGATGATCGAACCACCGCTGTCCTTCATCAACGCGATGCCTTCGCGACAGCCCAAAAATACGCTGTCGGCATTCACCTGCATCACCCTGTGYCACTGCGCCAGACTGGTTTCTTCAATCGAGCCGCAGATCAGGATGCCGGCGTTGTTGACCAGGATATCCAGACGACCGTAGCGCTCGCGCACATGGTCGATGACCTGGCGCCACTCCGCTTCGCTGCCGACATCGTGACGGATAAATTCTGCATTCGCCCCGATTTCAGCCGCCAGGGCCTGACCTGTCTCGGTGTCCAGGTCGCTGATCAGCACCTGGGCACCTTCAGCCACCAGCAGCCGCACGCTGGCAGCACCAATACCCTTGGCGCCGCCGGTGACCAGCGCGACCTTGCCGTGAACCCGGCCGTGTTTGTTGTGGTGATTGAGGATCATCATGTCATCTCGTGTGCGTGGGTCGCATGGGGTTGCTGGCCGTGCGGACGGGCGACTGCGGCGCCGGCACGACGACCGGAGAACACGCAGTCGGCCAGAGACAGGCCACTGATGTACAAGTGCGAAGGAATCCCCAGGGCACTGCGCCCGGCCGCGTACAGACCACCTATGGCTTGCCCCTGCTGGTCCAGCACCGCGCCGCTGCGTTCATCCACGCGCAAGCCGCCCAGAGTCAGGGCTCCCAGGGGGAACACCGGATTGGTCACAGAGATATCGCAGGCATAGAAAGGCCCCTGTTCAAGTACTTGGCGTCCACCCTCGGACTTGCCGAACGGCTCAGGCGCCTCGCCACGGGCGGCGGCGTTGGCAGCCAGCACCGAAGCACGCAACACGTTGTGGTCCATGGACGTCGCACTGGCCAACTCGCTGAGACTTTTGCCCTTGCGCACCTTGAACAACATCAACGCCAGGGCCGGAAAGCTCTGGAACCACCAATAGCCGCCAAACAGCGCTTCACGAATGGCCTTCTTGCGCAGCGGCGCATCCAGCACCAGCCACGCCTTGCCGCCCTGTTCTTCCATCAAGGGTTGGCCGAGGGTGGCGCCGTAGACTTCCTCATTGCAGAAGCGCCGGCCCTCGCGATTGACCACGATACCTTTGTGCCAACTGTACGGCGGATTGAGGAAACGCCACGCCGATACTCGCTCAAGCCCCGAACCCTGGCCGCCGACACTGGCGCCCAGGCGCAGGCCGCTGCCATCGCAGCCGGTGGCGCCTACCTTGAAATTACGGCGGAACTTTGGCGCGTGCTGTTCCAGCAACTGGCGATTGAAGATGAAGCCGCCGGTGCTCAGGATTACCCCGTTGCGCGCCTGCACCCGGCGCGGCCGGGCGAAATCCCGTTCGAGCTGGCAGACCTTTTTGCGCAATTTGTTGCAATAGCCAGGGGCGAAATTCTGCAATCGTTCAGCGCGGGCAGCCAGTCGTGCATGCAACTGCGCTTCCTTGCTGCCATCGGGCATACACCAAAACTCGGCACCCAGCACCCGCCCCCGGAGATCGATCACCAACCGTCGCGCCGCTGCCTGCAATAACGGCCTCACTCCGGCCTTCAGGCACGCCGCCTTGAGGTGAGCAAAAAGCACAGCGCCGCCTTGCCCCTTGCCCACGGTGCGATGGCCCCGTGGTGCTGGAGACAAGGGACCGATGTGGTCAGGTACCAATTCGTTACCCGAGTAATAGAGGAAGTAGCCGTCGGGTGGGTACGAGGTCTTGCCCCCCGGTGGCATCTGGTGGGCGTAGGGCGCGCCGTGGCTTTCCAGCCACTGCAGGTTGCTCACGCTGTCGGCACAGAAGCGCCACAAGGTATCGTCGCTGACTACACCCCGGGTTTCGTGCTTGAGGTAATCGAACATGGCTTCGGGGCTGTCGTTGAAGCCCGCAGCCTGCTGATGGCGAGTGCCGCCACCGGCATATACCACCCCGCCGCTCTTGGCGCTGGCACCGCCGCCGGTGAAGCGGTCGGCGATCAGCACGTCGGCCCCTTGAGTGCGAGCCTCCAGAGCGGCGCAGGCACCGGCCGCACCCCAGCCGACGACCAGTACATCGCACTGTTCGTCCCAGGTCACGCTGTTACTATCGGCCACTTGCAAGGGCGGCAGCACTTCGGTGCTGGGGATGTTATCGGACATTGACATAACCCCTCCTAACGCTGGCTGGCCAAGTGGTTGGCGGCGACATAGCCGAAAGTCATCGCCGGCCCCAGAGTGCCGCCGGCACCCGGATAGCTGGTGCCCATCACCGACGCCGAACAGTTACCGATGGCGTACAAGCCGGCGATGGTCGTGCCGTCATCGCGCACCACTTGTGCGTGCTCGTTGGTCAACAGTCCTCCCTTGGTGCCGATGTCCCCGGCGTCCAGGCGCATGGCGTAATACGGACCTTTGCGCAGCGGCGCGAGGCAGGGATTGGGCTTGATGTTGCAATCGCCGTAATAACGGTCGAAAACATTGCCACCACGGGCGAAGTCGAGGTCCACACCGGTGCCTGCATAGTCGTTGATCTTGCTGACGGTGGCTTCCAGCCCTGCAGTGTCGACGCCGATCTGCCGGGCCAGGCCGGCCAGGGTGTCGGCTTTCCAATACAGGTTGTTGAGCCACTCTTTGCGCAGGCGGCTGTCAGGCATGACCTGACCGGGCATCAACGGGCCCATGGCGTAGTTGAAACGGAAATGGGCGTCGAAGATCACCCAGGCTGGCACCGATTTTCCGCCGGTTTTTTGATTGTCCCGATGCATAGCATCGACGAATTCCAGGTAAGGCGCCGCTTCGTTGACAAACCGGTGCCCCAGGCCATTCACGACGATAGCGCCGGGGAACGCACGTTCGGCAAAGATCCCCCGCGGTTTGTCTTCTCCCGGCACAGCAATGGTCGGCGCCCACCAGGCCCAATCCAACAACGCGGTGGCTGCGCCCTGAGCCATACCGGCTTGCAACGCCGCGCCGGTGTTGTTGCCCGGAGGTGTTGCGCTCCAGGCCTTGCGGGTTGGCTTGGGCAGGTACTGGTCGCGCAGGAGTTGATTTTGTTCGAAGCCACCCGAGGCCAGGATCACCCCCAGGCGTGCATGCAGTTTCAACTCTGCACCGTCACGCCGCACGGCTACACCGCTGATCCGTCCGTTTTCGGTGATCAGGCCAGAAAAATCAGTATTGAGCCAAAGCGGTACGTCACGGTCCATCAGCGAGCGTCGCAGGGAGGCTACCAACGAACTGCCCAGGGATGCGCGGCGATCCACCTTGCTTTTACGTCGCCATTTGAAGTCCAGTTTATAACGCAGCATCAACTTCATGATCAGCAGGCGCCAGCCGAAACTGCGGGCCATGGCCTTGTGCGCATCGCGCGCCGTCCAGGCGATGCGCCCCATCAGCAGGGTTGAAGGCGACGGCTTGCGCAGGTTCGCCAGCTCCTCACCCAACAGGCTGGTGTCGAAGAGCTCCGGATCCAGGGTTCGTCCACCGGCCAAAGCCCCCGGAAGGTGCGGATAATAATCAGGGTATTTAGCCGCTACCGCGTAGCGCACCCGGCTGATTCGGGTGAGCTGTTCGATCATCTTCGGTGCATTGTCCAGGTAGGCACGCAGGCGCGTGTCATCTACATGCTCGCCCGCCGCCGCTTGCAGGTAGGTCAGGGCCGTAGCGTAGCTGTCGTTGCCGTTCATGCGAGCGAAGTAGTGGTTATTCGGGATCCAGATACCGCCGCCGGAGATCGCCGACGTACCGCCGTACTGGTCGCTTTTTTCCACCACCAGCACGCGCATCCCCTGGTCGGCGAGGAACACCGCCGAAGTCATCGCACCTGCGCCCGAACCGACGACGATCACGTCATAGTGGGTCTGAGACTGAACTTGAGCCGTCATTGTTGTTATGCCATTAGCTGAGGTCAGAAAGAAACCGCCGACCACGCAGGGTGCGCTGGCGGAGTGCAGCCCATGATCAGGGCTGCGGGGGAATGGGTTCATCGTCAAAGTGGACTAGGGGTGATAACGCTTGAGGGTTGTCCGCAAACAAATACACCGCGGCACCTGGTTCGTTTGTAGGGACATGATCATCCCCAAGCGCGTGGGGACGATCATCAGGCCGTTACAGCGTGGCGCGTCGAGCGGCCCACGGATGGGCCTGTTCCAGCTGGCCAGACAGGCGCAGCAGCACGTCTTCGCCACCCAGGCGAGCGGTGAACATCATGCCCACCGGCAGGCCGTCATCGCTCTGTCCAAGCGGTAGGGAGATAGCCGGTTGGCCGCTGACGTTGGCCAGTACCGTGAAGCCGGCACTGCCCATGGCATTGTGGGCGTAGCTGTCCCACGGCTGGTCCAGGGACAACAGGCCAAGTTTTGGGGTCAGGCTGCCGGTGACCGGCGACAGGATCACATCGAAGCGGTCGAAGTGCTGCTCCATGGTTGCGCCAATACTCTCGAACGATTGGCGGGCGCGGTATAGGTCCTCGCCACTGATGCCCTTCGAACGCTCCAGGTTGACCATGGTGATCTTCTCCAGGTCCTGCGCCGTGGCAACCCTTCCGAGCACCTGCTCACGGTCGTGGATCAGGGTCCTCACCGCGGTACCTATCACCATGCCATGGGCACCGAATAACTGTCGTGGATCGACGTTGAGCGTCAACTCGTCGATCTCGTGTCCCAGAGCCAGCAGTTGCTTGATGGTCTGCTCCAGGGTGGCGGCAATCGCCGGCTCAAGCGGCGCACCGGTCAGCGACTGACGCACCACGGCCACACGTAGCTTGCCCGGATCGCGCTGCAATTCCTCTACATACGGTCTCACCAATGGTGGGCACCAATACGCACTGCCCGTTTCATGGCCCTGCCCGACATCAAGGAACAGCGCGGTATCGCGTACCGTGCGTGAGACTACGTTGGCCACACTGGCGCCAAACCAGCCTTCGAAATGCAGCGGTCCGCTGGGGGTGCGATAGCGGCTGGGCTTGAGTCCGACCAAGCCGCAGTACGAAGCCGGAATGCGGATCGAACCGCCGCCATCGGTGGCGTGGGCTACGGGCACGATCCCTGCCGCCACCGCTGCCGCTGCGCCTCCGGAGGAACCGCCTGCGCTCATGGCCAGGTTCCATGGGTTATGGGTCTGGCCCCAGGCCAGGGATTCGGTGGTGGTGGTCAAGCCGAACTCAGGGCAGGTGGTCTTGCCGAATGGCACTGCACCGGCCTGCTCATAGCGGGAGATCAGGGTACTGGTGCGGGTCGCGGGTGGTGAGTCCTTTAGCATCCGGCAACCGTTACTGGTGACGGTGCCCTGCAGGGGAGTGTTGAGATCCTTCAGCAACAGTGGCACGCCGGCCAGGGCGCCCTGATTGTGAGTGCCAGCAGCGCGGCGCTGGGCCAGCAAGGTGCGAGCGTAGGTTTCATGCAGCATGTTCACCGCATTGACCTTGGGGTTGACTTCGTTGTAGCGGGCCAGCGTCGCCGCGATCAGGTCCTCGGCACTCAGTTCGCCGCTGCGGATCGCCTGACTCATCGCCCAGGCGTCCATAGCCTGGTAGTCGCTGGCCGAAAGTCCCGCCGCGCGGGCGTCGGCAAAGCGCCCCAGGAGCCCGACGCCGAAAGCCACGGCCCCGGCCTTGAGCACACTGCGGCGCGGCCAGCCGGTTTCAGGAGTTGTCGAAGAATTGAGTGATGGGTGCTCGTGGTTAGCCATGGTATCGATTGTGCCCTGATTGATTATTTTGAAGACTCACACTGCCCAATAGGAGCCAGGCGACGATAGTAATTGCCTTGCTCTTAAACGAGGCCTACCTCTTGAAACGGGTGGGGAACACTAGCCCCCACACCGAAATCAGTCGGATGTGACACCAGCCAGCATGGCCGCCAGGTAGTGCTCGCCATAGGGCGGCAACAGGCCCCACTCGCGGCGCGGGTCGAGCTCCGATGCCTTGAACACCGTGCGCAAGTGACTGAATTCGAGAAAGCCTTCGCGACCATGGTAATGACCCATGCCCGAGGCGCCGACACCGCCGAATGGCGCATCGTGCATGGCTGCGTGCATCATCACGTCGTTGATGGTGACCCCGCCGGACAGGGTGTGTTCCAGCACGTGACGTTGCTCCCGTGCATCCTCGCCGAAATAATACAGCGCCAGTGGCCGTGGCCTGCCGTTGATTTCAGCGATGACCTGATCGAGGTCGTCATAGCTCAGCACGACAATGGCCGGACCGAAAATTTCCTCGTGCATGATCAGGCTCTCCGGCGCCGGATCAATCACCACCCGCAGTGGGCGACGACGGTCCTGGACATTCATGGCAAGTGGTTCGGGCAGACACTCGATGCGCGCACCGCGCAGCTGCGCATCCTCGATCAGGCCTTCTACTCGGTCCAGATGACGCTGGTTCACCACCGCCACCACATCCGGGTTGCCGGCGACTGTCGGGTTGAGGTCGCGATAAGCACTGCGCAGCGCCTGGAGGAACGGTTCGAGCGAGGCCTTGGGCACGTACACTAGGTCCGGGTTGATACAAATCTGCCCGCCATTGCAGGCCTTGCCCGCCGCGATACTAAACGCAGCCTTGTTCAGGTCGGCGCCGCGCGAAACGATAACCGGCGACTTGCCGCCCAGTTCCAGGGTGACCGGTACCAGGTTTTTTGCAGCGTTGCCCATGACCCGCCGGCCAATCGCCGTGCTGCCGGTGAACACGAGGTGGTCGAAGGGCTCGCTGCTGAACGCCTCGCCCAGTTCCGGCCCACCGTTGACCACCGCCACAACCAGCGAGTCGAGGTGTTCGGCGCACAGATCCGCCACCAGTTGCGCGGTGCGTGGCACCACCTCCGAAGGCTTCAGGATGGCCCGATTGCCGGCTGCCAGAGCCGATGCCAACGGGCTGAACAAGGTGTACAACGGCGCGTTCCAAGTACCAAGGATGCCCACCGTGCCCTTGGGCTGGTGCATGACCCAGGCCGTGGCGCCGAGTTGATCATATGGGCTGAACATCTGGCGCGGCTCGTCCTGCATCCACGCCTGCAGATGATCGCGTGCATATTTGAGCGATGCCAGTGCGCCCAGCACGTCATTCATCAATGAGAAACCGGCAGGCCGCCCGCCGAAGTCCTGGTCGATCGCCGCGGTCAATGCTGCATGGTTGTGGACCAACAGATCGATCACTTGCTGGAGTCGCTGGCGGCGGGTGTCGGCGCTGACAAACCCGGCACTGGCAAAGGCGCTCTTCTGTCGCGCCAGCAGGCTGGAAAGGTCTTCGACGCAAGACGTGGCTGAACTCATTGTTATCCCCTTGCAGGTTGGCTCAATGGCCGTTAGCGCCCCATGCGCAAGGCGCCACCCTAGCCTTGTCAACACCTGCGCCGCCTCGTCCAATCGGACGAGGCCCTGCATTAGTGTTAGTCCGTTGAGACGATGTTTAGCACCTGCAAACGCCTAATACTGGCCATACGAAAACTCCACTCCATGAGGCCAGTCATGGCAATGCAAAACATCAGCTTCGATCCCCAGGCATTTCGTGCCGCGCTCGGCACGTTCACCACTGGGGTCACGATCATCACCACCCAGACCGAAGACGGCTCGCCGGTGGGCATCACCGCCAACAGTTTCAACTCGGTGTCGCTCAACCCGCCGCTGGTGCTCTGGAGTTTGTCCAAGCAAGCACGCAGTCTGCCGATCTTCAGCAACGGCAAGCACTGGAACGTACACGTGCTGTCCACGGAGCAAGAGACCCTGTCGGGACGTTTCGCGACCCAGGGCGAGGACAAGTTCGCCGAGATCGAACTGGACAATGGCATCAGCGAGGCACCGCTACTGCAAGATTGCACGGCACGTTTCCAGTGCCGCACGGCGTTCCAGTACGAAGGCGGCGACCATGTGATCTTTGTCGGTGAGGTACTCGCCTTCGATCACAGCGACCGCGCGCCGCTTGCGTTCCAGAGTGGCCAATACGCTCTGGCCACGCGCAAGCCACGCAGCGAACTGCGACTGGCTACCACCCCGCCGCCACCGGAGTGCAGCTACACCGAGGACTTGCTCGGTTACCTGCTGGGGCGTGGGCACTATCAGGTCCTGAACGTCCTGCGGCAGCTACTGAGCAGTCAGCAGCTGGACGAACAGACGTTTTTTGTTCTTTCGATTTTGTGTATTCGCGACAACCTGACCCTTGAGGAAATCAACACCTTTGTTAACTACACTGGCCGCGAAGTCACGCTGGCCAGCATGCGTTTTCTCGAACGCCAGCGCTTGGTTGCGTTCGAGGGCTCGGCAGACTCATTACGGTTTGTCCTCACGGCCCAGGGCCGCGAGGTTTCAGTGCATCAATTGGCGCTGGCCAAGGCCGTGGAAGAAGACCTCGCGGTCAAGCTCGGCGCGGCCGACGCTCAAGCCTTGAAGGTCCTGCTCAAGCGGCTGATCGTCGTGAGTGACCCCGGCCTGCCTGATCTGTGGGCACCACGGTGACTGCCCGCGAAGGTTTGTTGTCACCGGCCAGGGTCGGCTGGGGCAGCCACGGCTTACTATTGCTGCTGGCCATGGTGTTTGCCGACAACTTCGTCGGGCGACAAATACTGGCGGTCATGGTCGAACCGATCAAATCCGAATTCGCAGTCAGCGACACCGCCATCGGGTTGATTTCGGGATTGGCGTTCGCGGCAGTCTATGCACTCATGGGGCTGCCAGCGGGTCGGCTGGTGGACCGCATGCCGCGTATACGTCTGCTGGCAATGTCCTGTCTTCTCTGGGCCGTGGCGACAATGGCCTGCGGCTTGGCAGGCAGTTTCCTTGCGCTGGCCATTGCGCGCATGCTGGTTGCAGTCAGCGAGTCGCCGACGACTTCGGCCTCGCTGTCGTTGATCGCTGACCTGTATCCGCCACAACGACGCTCATTCGCTATCAGTTGTTTTACCGCCGCACCGACGTTTTCCTCGATCATCGGGTTAAGCATCGGCGCCTGGGTGGTGGAGCACTATGGCTGGCGCAGTGCGTTCGTTGCCCTTGGAGTGCCGGCGCTGGTATTCAGCACCATCCTGGCCTTTGTCGTGCGCGAACCTCAGCGTGGCCGTTGGGACCTTACGCCACACCCCCACACGCCGCCTGCCCTGCTGGGCATGGGCGCTGAAGCACGCAAGCTCTGGGCGTTGCCGGCCTATCGTTGCCTGATCCTCGCAGGAGGACTGACCACGCTCAGCTCCTATGCCATTGGCATGTGGAACACGAGCTTCCTGGTGCGCTCCCACGGCCTGTCATTGCAACACGCCGGATTACTGGCGGGGGTGATCTGCGGTACTTCGGCCGGAATTGGTGGTTTGTTCAGTGGCTGGTTGAGTGACCGCCTGTGCCGTCGCAATCCACACTGGCAGGTTTCGATTCCGATATTCGGCCACTTGGCGGCCATCTGTGCGCTGATCCCCTATCTGCTCTGGTCCGACACTCTGTTGGTGCGCTTGGGCGATGTGCCGATTCCAACCGCCATGCTCTGGTGCGCGCTTTATTCCTTCTTTGCCGTCTGGTGGGTCGCCCCCTCCTACAACCTTGTAACCCAATTGGTGCCACCCGGTCGACGCGGTACCGCCATGGCTCTGCAAACTATTGTCAGCACGTTGCTAGGGGTCGGCATCGGGCCACTGATAACCGGCTTGTTCAGCGATATGTTTCTTCCTCTGTTTGGCCACGAGTCACTGCGATATGCGCTGCTGCTGGTGAACCTGCCGGTAATTTTCGCAGTGCTATTGCTGATGCGCACCGCGAGCCATGC